>NZ_JRJY01000029.1:0-13654 GCF_000801015.1 Aeromonas sp. ZOR0001
TTAAGAGGGGCGAAGTGTCTGGATCTTCAAGGGGCCAATCTAGAAACTAAGATAACGCACGGTCTCTAAAGGTCGCGTATATGTGAGACTCGATAGGGTTTTTCCATTCCTTAAGTGGTAGCCTAGTTGTTATTAACCAATAACTTAACAGAAGAATGGAACAACTTAACCGAGCCCTTGCCTTACACCAGTTACTATTGGACTTTCGTTACCCTGTTCCACGCTCCGTCATACTCGAACGACTTGAGTGCTCAGCCAGCACTTTCAAACGGCTGCTGGAATTGCTGCGAGACCGTTATCAGGCGCCAATAATCTGGGACCCGACCGCTCGTGGTTATCGTTACGATACCGATGATGGTCGGTTTACCTTGCCGGGCGTCTGGCTTACCGAATCGGAAGCCTTTGCTCTCTTGATGGCCAATCGCCTGCTGCAGGATGTGCAACCGGGTCTGCAGCAGCAGGGGTTGGCTCAGTTGCAGGCACGTATCGGAGATTTGCTGGGTCCCCAGTGGCAGAATGAAGCTGACCGCCTGCGTGTGGAAAGCATCGGGCGCCAATACGTGTCCCCAGAGCTATTCCTACCTCTGGTACAAACGCTGTTTTCCAGGCGTCAGCTCCACTTTCTCTATCACCCCACACAACATCAGTCCGAAGAGCGTCAAGTATCACCGCAGCGTCTCTGCTGGTATCGGGACAACTGGTATCTGCTTGCCTGGTGTCATGGACGAGAGGCCCTGCGCCTCTTTGCCTTGAGTCGAATAGTCGAACCCAAATCGCTGGATGAAGCCGCCTGCGAATGTGGGACGCCAGAGCTGGATGCACTCTTTGCAAATGGCTATGGCATCTTCGCCGGGGCTGATTTGAAACAGGCCGAGCTGCGCTTTGACCCATCTGCTACCCCTTGGGTCAGAGATGTGCAGTGGCACCGGGAGCAGCTCCAGACCATAGAGCCAAGCGGTCATATTCGTCTCACTTTCCCCTATGCCGATCAACGCGAACTGGTACGCGACCTGATGCGCTTCGCCGGAGAGGTCGAGGTACTGGCTCCACCATCACTGCGCAGCGCCGTCATCCACGCCATGAGAGCAGGACTGGAAAAACATGGAGCAGGAGAAGAGGTAGCCCAGCCGGTGAGCCAGTGAGGGGAGAATAATGGAAGTGCTCAGCTGATATGTGAACGGAAATTCGGGATGCGGAGGAAAAGTGCCAACAAAAAGCACCGATATTGCCCACGTCAGGATTAATGATGATGGAACATGGGCTGAACCTCATCTGCTTGATGAGCATTTAATACATGTCGCAAAAATGGCCGCGTCGTTTGCCCACTCCTTTGGGGCTGGCTGGGCTGAATTAGCTGGTCGCTGGCATGATCTCGGCAAATACAGTGAAAATTGGCAAAGTTATCTGCGGTCAAAGTCTGGTTATGAGGCCGAAAATGCCCACATGGAGCAACAGTTCGGGCGGGTGCCGCATTCTATGGGAGGCGCTATTCATGCGATTGAAAAGCTGGGGCCGGGAGTGGGCCACCTGTTGGCTTATCTCATCGCTGGGCACCATGCCGGCTTGCCGGATTGGTATGAAGGAGCGAGTGCTTTGTCCGCGCGTCTGGTTTCAGGCAGGACAGAATATGCCGAGGCATTAGCAGCCAGCATCCCAGATGAAATTCTGGGTAGTCATGATGCAGTACTGAATATGCCCAGACTCAATCCGGGTTCGGTTTCCATATGGCTGCGCATGCTGTTTTCATGTCTCGTCGATGCAGATTTTCTGGATACCGAACGCTATATGTCGCCAGCGCAATATGCGCAGCGTGGTCACTATCCCGCAGTTACAGAACTACAACAGCGTTATCAAGATTTTATGGCCACGCTGCAAATGAACGCCTCGGCCTCGCCCCTGCAATCATTGCGTAATGTCATTCTGCAACAGGCTTTGGCTGCGGCTGAGTTGGCACCGGGTATGTTCAGTCTGACGGTGCCAACGGGGGGGGGCAAGACGCTGGCTAGCCTGGGGTTTGCCTTGGAACATGCGCTCCGTCATGGCAAAAAGCGAATTATTTATGCCATTCCCTTTACCAGCATCATAGAGCAGAACGCGGCTGTATTTCGGCGCGTACTGGGTGATGATGCGGTTCTGGAGCATCACAGCAATCTGGATGGACAAGAGGAGGCTCATGCCCGTCTGGCTACCGAAAACTGGGATGCGCCAATTATTGTAACCACCAATGTGCAGCTGTTTGAATCATTGCATGCATCACGCCCCAGTCGCTGCCGCAAACTGCATAATCTGGCCGACAGCATCATTATTTTGGATGAAGCACAGCAGTTGCCCCGGGATTTCCACGAACCGATCACCCGTTCCATGCAGCAACTGACAGATTTTTTTGGTGTGAGCTGGGTGCTGTGTACGGCGACTCAACCGGTATTGGCAGAAAGTCGGGATCTGTTTGGTCGGCTGTTATTGGGGGGATTGCGTGATGTACGCGAAATGATGTCTGAGCCCGAACATCTGGCCCGACAACTGAAGCGTGTCGATATCCAGATCGCGACCGAGCCGACCAGTTGGGAACAAATTGCCAATAAGGTTATTGCTGAAGAGGTCGTCCTTTGCATCGTCAATACCCGTCGCCATGCCCGTGAGTTGTATACCTGCCTACCTGATGATGGCAACAATCTACATCTTTCTGCGCATATGTGTGCTGAGCATCGCTCAGCAGTAATTGGTGAAATCCGCAACCGGCTCGCTGCCCGGCAGGCGGGGGGGCGACGACCACTGCGCGTTGTTAGTACCCAGTTGATTGAGGCCGGTGTTGATCTGGACTTTCCTGTTGTGTTCCGGGCCATGGCCGGGCTGGATGCGATAGCGCAGGCGGCTGGGCGTTGTAACCGGGAAGGCAGGTTGTCAGAGCCTGGCAAGGTATGGGTCTTTATGCCGCAACAGTCGGCGCCAGTTGGTCTGCTGCGCCAAGCCGAGCAATGCACCCTGGAATTGGTAAAGGCTGAGCTATTGTCGGACCCGCTGGCGCCGGAATCATTTGTCCGTTTTTTTGAATTGCTCAATGCAAAGGGTGAGCGCGACAAATATGGTATCTGCCGTTTGCTAAAGGCGGAACGCTCCTCAAGCGCACCGGTGGCAATTCAATTTAGAACGGCTGCCGAGAAATTCCGTCTGATCGATAACCGGGGCGTGCCGCTAATTGTGCCCTATCGCAGCCCGGGGGCCGAAGAAAGCCCAACTTTCATGTGGTTGTCGAAGCTGGCGCTAGAGCCGGGGGCGACCTGGATTTACCGAAGACTGCAACGGTACACCGTTACGGTGCCGGAGTCGTTGGCTATTAAGCTACAGCAACTGGGCGCTATTGAACTTGAATCCGGCATGATGGTGCTGCTGGAAAGTCATTACAACTCGGTATGGGGTGTTGAAATGCCGGATGTGCTGTTATCCGCTGAGGCATCAGTTATTTAATGGAGGAAACCCGGATGGGATTTTGTCTGGAGGTCAGTGGCGATTTTGCCTGTTTTACTAGGCCGGAAATGAAAGTCGAGCGCGTCAGTTATGACGTGATTACCCCGTCAGCGGCGCGCAGCGTGTTCGAGTCGATCATGTGGAAGCCTGCAATTCGTTGGCAGGTGACCAAGATTGAAGTCCTTAATCCAATTCGATGGATTAATCTGCGTCGCAATGAGGTAGGGAGTGTGATTTCCTCCCGCAATGTCACCTCGGTTATGAAAGCAGGCCGGGGGGCGCTGGGTCTATATGTCGAGGAAGATCGGAAGCAGAGGGCTGGGCTGCTGCTGCGGGATGTGCATTATCGTCTGCATGCGAATTTTGAAATGACACCGCAGGCTGGTGCGACCGATAACCCTAACAAGTTTGCCGAGATGTTTCGCCGTCGGGCCGAACGTGGGCAGTGTATCAATCAGCCCTATTTGGGTTGCCGCGAGTTTGTCTGTGATTTTTCTCTGGTGGATGCGAGGGGCACAGAGAATAAGCCTGCCCTCGTTGAGGATCGGGATCTGGGCTGGATGCTGTATGACCTGGATTACTCATCGTCGGATGCACCGACACCGCTGTTCTATCGGGCATCCATGCAGCAGGGCGTGATCGCGGTACCGCACCGTGATAGCCAGGAGGTGTGTGGATGATCCTGCAGGCATTATGTGAATACTATCAACGCAAACAGCAGGATCCCGATGACGCCCTTGCGCCCTTCGGTTTTGAGGAGAAGGGGATCCCGTTTGTGATTGTCATCAATCAGGATGGCCACTTCATCCAGTTTGAAGACACACGAACTCTGGGAGGGAAAAAGCCGCTGCCCCGCCAGTTTATGTTGGCAAAGGGAGTCAAAAAGACATCTGGAGTGTTGGCCAATGTGCTGTGGGATCCAGCTGATTATGTGCTGGGAGTAGACAAGAAGGGTAAACCGGAGCGAACACAGGAGCAAAAGAGCTGCTTTATTCGTACCATCCGTGAAACCTTTTCCACTATTCCGGACAACCCCGCTATTGCAGCGGTACTGAAATTTTACGAGTTGCCGGAGCAACCGCTGAGTGTTGATCCCTTGTGGCCGGTGATTGAGGATACCAATCCGCTGCTGACATTTCGGCTGGCTGAGGATGGTGCCTGCATTGTCTTTAATCGTCCTGAAGTAGTAGCGGCCTATCAACAGTGTCTGGGGCAGCGAGATGGCGAGCAGATCCGTTGCCTTGTATCCGGAAAAAAAACCGCGTTGGCGGTAACGCATCCGGCCATCAAAGGGGTATGGGGAGCTCAGAGCTCCGGGGCTAATATTGTCTCCTTTAACCAGGAATCATTCTGCTCCTGGGGTAAATGGAAGCAGCAGGGCGCCAACTCACCGATCGGGGAGCAGGCCGCCTTTGAATACACTACGGCGCTGAATCATCTGCTGCGTACTAATAGCCCCAATCGCCTGCAGATGGGCGAGACCTCTGTGATCTGTTGGGCGGCCAAGTGCGCTGAACTGGAGACACTGTTGCCATTGATTTTTGGTGATGTTTCCAAAGACAACCCTGATGAAAATATCCGAGCGGTGCAGGTGCTCTTTGCCTCTCTGTATAACGGAACCTATCAGGCTCCGGATGGAGATGAGCGCTTCTATCTGCTGGGATTGGCACCGAATGCTGCGCGAATATCTGTCCGTTTTTGGCAAGCAGGGACGGTCGCCAGTTTTTCCGAATGTCTGGGACAATGGTTTACAGATCTGGCCGTTGTCGGTGCTCGGCATGGTGGGGTTATGCCACTTAAGCCCTTGCTGCGTTCGGTCGCCGCACTGGGTAAGGATGAAAATCTCTCTCCGCAACTGGCTGGCGAAGTGGTTCGCGCCATTCTCTCCGGGCGGCCGTTACCCAATGCACTCTTTACCGCGCTACTAGTGCGCCTCAAGGCTGAAAAAGGTCAGGTTAATGATCATCGGGCTGCGCTGATCAAGGCCTGGCTGAATCGTCAATTCCGAGTCAATCATCGCAAGGAGGTGACTGTGTCTCTCAATCTGCAAGAGTCACGTATCGGTTATCTGTTGGGACGGCTGTTTGCCGTTCTGGAAAAGTTGCAAGCCGATGCCAATCCTGGGCTGAATGCCACCATCCGTGATCGTTACTACAGTAGCGCCAGTTGTACACCCAAGGCCGTATTTGGCACCCTGCTGCGCCTGCATACCCATCATCTGAAAAAACTAGATAACCCGGCTTTCCGAACCGTTGTCGAAAAGCGCATTCAGAGCATCATGACTGATATTGCGGACTTCCCAGCGCACCTCAGTCTGGAAGAACAGGGGCTATTTGCTATCGGCTATTACCATCAACGTCAAGATTTATTCGCCAAAAAAGAGACCAATCAGGGAGAAAAAGCATGAGCCTGTCCAACCGCTATGAATTTGTACTGTTGTTCGATGTTAAGGATGGCAACCCGAATGGTGATCCTGATGCAGGTAACCTGCCACGTGTCGATGCGGAAACCGGACAGGGCTTAGTGACTGATGTTTGTCTCAAGCGCAAGGTTCGTAATTTTGTAGGACTGGTAAAAGAAGAACAGCCGCCGTTTGAAATTTACGTCAAGGAAAAGGCAGTACTGAACAAGACTCACGAACGCGCCTACGAGGGTATTAGCAAGAGTGAACTGCTCAAGGGGAACGACAAGAAACGCAAGGGTGGCGATGCGGTGGATGAAGCCCGGCAGTGGATGTGCAAAAACTTCTATGACATTCGTACCTTTGGGGCAGTGATGTCTACCGGGGTCAACTGTGGCCAGGTGCGTGGACCGGTGCAACTGACCTTTGCGCGGTCGATCGATCCGATTGTCGCTCAGGAGCACTCCATTACACGCTGTGCAGTGGCAACAGAAGCCGAGGCGCTCAAGCAGGAAGGAGATAACCGGACCATGGGCCGCAAGAATACCGTGCCGTATGGCCTGTACCGTTGTCATGGTTATATTTCTGCGCATCTTGCCAAACAGACCGGTTTTGACGAGCAGGATCTGGAGTTGCTGTGGCAGTCTCTTGCCAACATGTTTGATCATGACCATTCGGCCGCTCGCGGTGAAATGAGTTGTTGCGCGCTTTATGTCTTCCGACATGACTGTGAACTAGGCAATGCCCCGGCACGCAAGCTGTTCGAGACCATCCATATTGAGCGGGTCAGTGAAGGTCCTGCGCGCAACTATGCCGATTACCAGGTCACAGTAGTCGATGAGGCTTTACCGCAAGGTGTTTCGTTGTTGCGGATTGTTGAGTAACGCATGGACGATCCCCGCCTGATCCCACTTTCTGCTTTGCAGCACTATGCGTTTTGCCCAAGGCAATGTGCCCTGATTCATAACGGTCAAGTCTGGGCTGAAAACTGGCTGACAGCGCAGGGGCTATTGCTGCATCAGCGTGTGGATCAGGGTGAGCCGGAGACGCGCAAGGGCGTGCGTTATGAGCGTGGGGTACTGGTCAGTGCCCTCCGTCTTGGTCTGACCGGCAAGCTTGATCTGCTGGAAAAGGATCTGGTCAGCGGGGAGCTGCTGCCTGTGGAATACAAGCGTGGCAAACCCAAGAGCCATGATGCCGATGCTATCCAGTTGTGTGCCCAGGCTCTGTGTCTGGAGGAGATGACCGGCCAGTCCATACCGCGGGGGGCGCTCTGGTACTGGCAGATACGGCGTCGGACAGAAGTGGTGCTGGATGCGGTACTGCGGGAGCGGACGCATCAAGTTATCGCGCAGGTCGCCTTATTGCTGAAATCGGGTGAGGTCCCACATGTGAAGCCGGGCAAGCATTGCCAGGCCTGTTCATTGTGGGAGTGGTGTCAGCCGGAATATCAGGCAAGGGATCGCTCAGTGGCTTACGTAGCGGATCTATTCTCAATGCAGGAGGGCGACGAGTGAAAAAATTGCAAAACAGCCTCTATATCACTCGCGATGGCGCCTATCTGCACAAGGAGCGGGAAACGCTGCTGGTGGAGCAGACGGTCGAGGGGCAACGCAAAAAATTGTTGCAGATACCCATTCATTCGGTGGGTAACATCTTTTGCTTTGGCAATGTGCTGGTGTCGCCGCAGTTGATGGGCTTTTGTGGTGAAAACGGCACACAGCTGGCGTTTTACGATGCCTTCGGCCGTTTTCAGGCCCGGGTGGTGGGCAAACAAACCGGGAATGTCTTGCTGCGGCGGGCCCAGTTTCGCCGCGCGGATTGCGTGGATAGTCGTGAAAACCATATTGCCCGCAACATTGTCGTGGCAAAGGTGCACTCCTCGCGGGTAGTGCTGCAACGGCATCTTCGAACGTATGGTTCAAATCCGGATGTCTCTGCAGCGGCGCATCGGTTACGGCAGATCGTGGCCGAGTTGAAAAGCCAGAGCGATCCGGAGCGGATCCTGGGTTTTGAAGGGGAGGCGGCCCGTCATTATTTCGGGGTATTCAGTCGGCTAATCAACTCGCAAACGGGGTTCGTTTTTGATGGCCGGACTCGGCGTCCCCCCAAGGATCCCGTCAATGCCATGTTGTCATTTATGTATTCCGTGCTTTCGAAAGAGATCAGTGGCGCGCTGCAGGGGGTGGGTCTGGATCCACAAGTGGGGTTCTTGCACGAAGAACGGCCGGGAAGGGATAGCTTGGCGTTGGACTTGCTGGAGGAGTTTCGGGCGCCGATAGTGGATCGATTGGTGTTGACCCTGATCAATCGTCAGCAGGTCAAGGTGGGTGATTTTACAACCGATATGCTGGGTGGCGTTGCTATGAAAGAGGATACCCGACGGTTGTTGTTACAGAGCTGGCAAGCCAGAAAGCAGGAAGAAGTTACCCATCCGTTCTTGGGTGAAAAAGTAGCCGTCGGCCTGCTGCCGCATGTGCAGGCAATGTTGCTTGCGCAACATCTGCGCGGTGATTTGGTGGAATATCCGCCCTATATTCATCGGTGAGGTAGTACAGCCATGATGATATTGGTGACCTACGATGTTTCTCTGGAAGATCCTGACGGGCCTCGGCGTCTGCGCCGTCTGGCAAAAATCTGTCTGGACTATGGTGTGCGCGTACAGTACTCGGTGTTTGAATGCGAAGTGGAACCAGATCAGTGGGTGCGGTTTCGGGATCAACTGTTAAAGACCTATGATCCGGATGTCGATAGCCTGCGTTTTTATCGTCTCGGAAAGGAGTGGCGCAGCAAGGTGGAGCATCATGGCGCCAAACCCGCCCTCGATATCTTCAAGAGTGACCTGATTATCTGAACGCCAACCGCTAGTGCTCATTAAAAATCCGGAAGATTGGCAATTTTTTAACTAATTGATAAATCGCGATATATTGAAAGGCCGCCTTTCGGGATCGTCTATCTGTGATCCAACTGACATGGGTTGGCGCAGAATACCGTTTTCCGATAGGCGGTTTCTGTCTTTGCAAGAAGACGGTCGCGCCCCCTGCGGGCGCGTGGATTGAAACATAGAGCGGCGAGGGATTGACAAGCTGACCCAGGTCGCGCCCCCTGCGGGCGCGTGGATTGAAACCATGCCACCCCGGCGAACTCGGCCTCGCAGACGAGTCGCGCCCCCTGCGGGCGCGTGGATTGAAACTGTATACGGATTTCGATTTGCCGAGCCCCATGCAGTCGCGCCCCCTGCGGGCGCGTGGATTGAAACTACATCAGCCGATTTCATGCCGAGCGCCGCCATGGTCGCGCCCCCTGCGGGCGCGTGGATTGAAACACAAGAATAGATCCACTCTTTCAGGTCTTGCTGGTCGCGCCCCCTGCGGGCGCGTGGATTGAAACCTGGGCAGCGGTGCCAAGCCTGGCACGGTGACCATCGTCGCGCCCCCTGCGGGCGCGTGGATTGAAACCAGAGATTAAACAGGTAAAGGGAAAGAAGCATATGTCGCGCCCCCTGCGGGCGCGTGGATTGAAACATGCAGTCATACTCACCTGACTATCTTGTCCATCGTCGCGCCCCCTGCGGGCGCGTGGATTGAAACATGGTTGAGTACCGCAACGGCTCGTTTGGTGACGTCGCGCCCCCTGCGGGCGCGTGGATTGAAACCGCTGGACCCCGGGCGGCGGCAACACTCCGGTGCTGGTCGCGCCCCCTGCGGGCGCGTGGATTGAAACATGTCCTTCTTTGCCAATGCCACATTGATAGAGGTCGCGCCCCCTGCGGGCGCGTGGATTGAAACTGCTAACTCATCTTTGTATTGACGCCGCTTATCTTGTCGCGCCCCCTGCGGGCGCGTGGATTGAAACGATGATGATATCCCGTTTGCTCCAATTGGCCTGGTCGCGCCCCCTGCGGGCGCGTGGATTGAAACAGCAACAAGCGGGAAACGGCAATGACTGTCCTGAGTCGCGCCCCCTGCGGGCGCGTGGATTGAAACATGCTACAGCCCTCAATTGAATTTGAGGCATTGCGGTCGCGCCCCCTGCGGGCGCGTGGATTGAAACTGGCTAATCATACTGCCAGCCTGTACTCCGTTAGGTCGCGCCCCCTGCGGGCGCGTGGATTGAAACAGGAATGGGGCAATCAGTCCGTCAATCTGCGGAAGTCGCGCCCCCTGCGGGCGCGTGGATTGAAACAGGCATTCCAGAAGAATGATTACCTCGCAAAGGGTCGTCGCGCCCCCTGCGGGCGCGTGGATTGAAACAGCCCGTTGTAGGTACTTGACAGGCCGCTGGTGAGTCGCGCCCCCTGCGGGCGCGTGGATTGAAACACAAAAACGCTTACCAATCTTAAACATGGTCACAGGTCGCGCCCCCTGCGGGCGCGTGGATTGAAACATCAATGCCGCAACAGAATACCCCCGACAAGGGCGTCGCGCCCCCTGCGGGCGCGTGGATTGAAACCGTCAGACGGCCAGCGAAGTCAATGAGCTGGAGAGTCGCGCCCCCTGCGGGCGCGTGGATTGAAACTTGTTAATAACAAATGGGCTGCTACTGGGTTTATGTCGCGCCCCCTGCGGGCGCGTGGATTGAAACATCGTGACCAACGGCACCAAGCCGGTGATCCGCTGTCGCGCCCCCTGCGGGCGCGTGGATTGAAACTGCCAGCTTGGCCCGCAGCTGTTCAAGGGCTGCCGTCGCGCCCCCTGCGGGCGCGTGGATTGAAACCAGCACCTCGGCCCGTACCACCGTTTGATGGCTGGTCGCGCCCCCTGCGGGCGCGTGGATTGAAACGTGATAGCGGCCCGCAGATAGACTTCCTCGCGCAGTCGCGCCCCCTGCGGGCGCGTGGATTGAAACTCCAAACAGGCCATGTCACAGGGCGAGAAGCCTGGTCGCGCCCCCTGCGGGCGCGTGGATTGAAACTCATACTCGGCCGTGTTCGAAGATGGCGCCGTGGTCGCGCCCCCTGCGGGCGCGTGGATTGAAACTGCTCGTTGCTGAGGTTGGCCACTGGCCACAGCTGTCGCGCCCCCTGCGGGCGCGTGGATTGAAACACCTTCGAGGGGGAACAGCCGACCCCCTATGATGGTCGCGCCCCCTGCGGGCGCGTGGATTGAAACCGTGACGCCATCCGAGATCTACGACGCCCGCAACGTCGCGCCCCCTGCGGGCGCGTGGATTGAAACCCTGATGGGGAACAGGGGTGGGTGGATGTGACCGTCGCGCCCCCTGCGGGCGCGTGGATTGAAACAACGCCAAGATGAAACAGGGCTCTGCCGAGGTGGTCGCACCCTCCGCGGGTGTGTGGATTGAAACACCTCATACGACGCCCAGCGCAGCCTCGACGGCACGTCGCGCCCCCCACGGGCGCGTGGATTGAAACCAGTTGTAGGTGATGGTGATGGACGGCTTGACGTCGTGCCCCCCGCGGGCGCGTGGATTGAAACCAGCCCAAGTGGGAAAGGTTATTGAAGGGATGAGTCGCGCCCTCCGCGGGCGCGTGGATTGAAACAACAAGAGCCTGAAATCGGTCACGGTCCTCGTTGTCGCGCCCTCCGCGGGCGCGTGGATTGAAACCAGCAAATCGGCGGCCCCTCTGTCACCGCATGGCGTCGCGCCCCCTGCGGGCGCGTGGATTGAAACCGCCTAAAAAAGTGGCGGCAAGGTTGCCAACTCGGGTCGCGCCCCCTGCGGGCGCGTGGATTGAAACTTGTTGAACAGCGCCTCATCCAGCAGGTAGATATCGTCGTGCCCCCTGCGGGCGCGTGGATTGAAACCAGTACAATATCTCTCTGCAGGCTGTTGCCACTGTCGCGCCCCCTGCGGGCGCGTGGATTGAAACACCTTAATCAGGACGCTATCGCAGAAGCTCCCCTGTCGCGCCCCCTGCGGGCGCGTGGATTGAAACTCGAAGGCGAACAGGGGATCGTCCGAACAGGTGCGTCGCGCCCCCTGCGGGCGCGTGGATTGAAACAAGGTAGCCAGCACTTCTCCGGCATGGGATGAAGTCGCGCCCCTCGCGGGTGCGTGGATTGAAACCAGGTGATGCAGGACTCGGCGAGGCTCATTCAGGTCGCACCCCCGCGAGCGCGTGGATTGAAACATAACCCAATGCGTGGTTTCGAGCATCCCACCGGGTCGCGCCCCCCGCGGGCGCGTGGATTGAAACACCGAGAGGCGAGCACATCGAGGCCCCTTGGCCTGTCGCGCCCCCCGCGGGCGCGTGGATTGAAACACCCAGATCCAGGCCTGGTGTGGCGACGATGCGTGGTCGCGCCCCCTGCGGGCGCGTGGATTGAAACACCGGGACGATAGGGACATAGCTAAGGGGGTGATGTCGCGCCCCCCACGGGCGCGTGGATTGAAACATCATGCATATTACCGATGCGGTGCAGAACGAGGTCGCGCCCCCTGTGGGCGCGTGGATTGAAACTTAGCCACGTACTTGGAGCAGTAGCCGACAGCGGGTCGCGCCCCCTGCGGGCGCGTGGATTGAAACAAGTTGGGGTTTGTGGGCTGGGGTGTGGGGGCTTGTCGCGCCCTCCGCGGGCGCGTGGATTGAAACTAACCCGTTTGTTACTCAAGGTACCGCTGACAACGTCGCGCCCCCCCACGGGCGCGTGGATTGAAACAGGGCAAGGCTTGTCGCCTCACTGGGGTTAAGTGTCGCGCCCCTCCGCGGGCGCGTGGATTAATAATGGATGTGAGGCGGTGATGTGGTTAGATAGGATCTGGATATTCAAAGGGCCAATCTAGGATCATTGGTGCGCCTCACCTGAAAAAATAAAAAGAAAAGGGTTCAGCAAGGCCGAAGGATAGCTTGGCTGAGCCCTTATTCGTTAGGCAAGTACCCCTCTCTCTGCCAGCGACACGATGCCTTCGCCGCCCACAACTAGATGATCCAGGGTGCGGATATCCACCAGTGCCAAGGCGCTTTGCAATCTTTGGGTGATCTCGATATCCGCTCTACTGGGTTCCGGGGGGCCGGAGGGGTGGTTATGCACCAGCATCAGAGCTGCAGCATTGAGCGCCAACGCACGTTTAACTACTTCCCGTGGGTAGACGGAGGCACTGCTTAGCGTACCGCGAAACAGCTCCTCATATGCCAAGATCCGATGCTGGTTGTCCAAGAACAGCATGGCAAATACTTCATGCTCTCTGCTCTGCAACAGGGTTTGTAGTGCATGCTGTGCCAAGTGTTTGTCGGTAATAGCTTCTCCCTTGGCCAGTTTCTGACGGGCGATCTGGTTGGCGATAGTCAACAGCTCCTCTTCGTTAATCAACTCAGTGACGAGATAGGTGCCGGGGAGCTCCCCAGCGATCAGTTTGTGATGCAACATGATTAGGCTCCATACACCATCGCCCCACCGCGTTGGATGCGGCAGGGTAGGCGAGCTATTTGGTTAATGGGTTACTGAATGGAGTGTGACCACAGGCTTGGTTGGCAGTGTTCAGGCCGCCAAGGTGTGCGGGGTGTAGTCGTGCAGCGGAATGTGGTAACTGGTGGCTAGTAGGGTGCCTAGCTGGGTTAGCCAGCGGTGATCCAATCTGACCATCGTGCTCAAGATAACCCTCCAGCTCGATGGCGATCACGGCGTTAATCATCTTCGCTCTCCTTCTCGGCGATGGGGTCACTCTCCACGGCATAGCCGCGGTGGATGCAGATGCGCTGCAGGTCAGCCAGGAAGCTTGCAAGCACGCGAGGCTGATCGGTGAGTGAGACTGGTCCTTCTTGGCAACGCCAGAAACAGCTGTGGTAATCCCCCCATTTTTTGGAGCACTCAAAAGTAGAGGTCA
>NZ_JRJY01000059.1:0-2860 GCF_000801015.1 Aeromonas sp. ZOR0001
TAAATAACAACGCCTGCTTAAGCAGGCGTTGTTATTTAAGAAACATAATGCCAGCTAATTTTTACGGGTTGGCATTATTTGTCGGTATTATCTGTGCGGCAATATTTAATCTTTACTGACGGTGACGATCACCTTGGCCGGGTCACGACGATCAAGCGTAAATGTGTAACTTCCATCAGCAGCTGGTGTAAATTTCATATCGCCCCACTGGTAACCGGCTTTGACCACCACGGGCTTGCCTGACTCGACTTTGCTGGTGGGATCGACCTGGCCATAGGTCGTGTCACTTTTCCATTTTTCATCAGCAATCTTGAACTTGTAAGCGCCGTGACTGGCTTGCAGTTGCGTCTTTACGCTCAATAGGTCGATCGCCTGAACCGTCATCTTGGCGGCAGCTGACGCTTCCCAGTTGTTCATCTCGCCACGTAAAAACAGAGCACGGGTTTGCGCCGAGTCATCATCGGCAAATGCAGGTTGCAGGCAACTGAGCATAGCCGCGACAAGCAGAGTACGTTTGAGCATGTTAGTAGGTCCTCATGGTCATGGGATATCTCCCGTTTTGGTCAGGTATTTTGCAGAACAAAGCGCTGTACCAGAGATTGCTGCTGTGATGAGAGCTTTTGCAGTTGCCCGCCGGTATGAGCCACATTGCCCAGCACTTTTTGGTTTTCATTGGCAATAGAGCTGATATTGCTGATGTTTCTGGCTATTTCTGTACTGGTTTGGCGCTGCTGTAGGGCCGCTGTAGCGATTCGACTGCTCAGTTCGGCCACTGAGTGAAGACTGTCTGAAAGAGCGCCAAGCATCATTCGGGTTTGTTGACTGTCCTGGCTACATGCCTGCATTACTCCGTGGCAGCGGACAATGGTCTCGACCGCTCCGGTAACCCCTTGCTGCAGGGCCGCAATGTGCGACTGGATCTGGGTTGTTGACTCTGCGGTATGACGGGCTAGCTGGCGTACCTCGTCGGCAACAACCGCGAAGCCACGGCCGTGCTCGCCGGCTCTGGCGGCTTCTATTGCCGCATTGAGCGCGAGCAGGTTAGTTTGCTCTGTGACCCGCTCAATGATCTCAAGAATGCCACCGATATTGACACTCAAGTGATGCACTGACTCAATGGCGTGGCAGGAGTTGGTCAGGTCGTCAGCTAATCGACTCATTCGCTCTGCAGTGTGCTTACTCATCATGCTGGTCTGAGTGGCTTCTTTCGCCACCTGTGCCAGCGTCTGTTCGGCCATTTCAGCACTGGTTGCCACTTCTCGCGCCGAATAATCCATCTCCTCCATCGCGGCGCAGACACTGTTAGTTTCACTTCGCTGCTGCTCAAGCTGGCGGGTGGCGCTTTGTTGTGCGCTCAGGTTGAGCTCGGCCATTTCCCCGAGTGAACGGGCGGCATGTACCACTTGGCTGAGCATATTGCTCATCTCGTGTGCCAAAGAATTGATCCCTTCGCCTACTTGCCCCAGTTCGTCATGACGATCCAGCATGGCTCGCTGTGTCATGTCACCACGACTTAGTGAGAGCAGTGTTGTGAGCAGTTGTTGCATGGGTTTACGAATGGCGCGAATCAGATGCAGTAAAATAAGAGCGCTCAAACACAGTGAAACCAGTAGCCCAACCGAGAGCCCGATTTCCAGTTGCAACAGAATACCCTGGCTTTGTGAAACCCGCGCACTGAGCTGGGCGTCCACGATGTCATCAATGGCAGAGAGTTCTGCGAGCAGTGAGTCAACCATGCGGGTTGCTTGCTCGCTTTGATTGCGCAATTGTTCACTGCGCATAGAAAGTTCCAGGTGTTTTGCCAAGAGTGCTTGGGGGCCGGAGAGCAAGGCAAATACGCTATCTAGGGTGATCCCGGCACTTTGTTCAAGGTCAATATAGTCACCAAAGGCACTTTCCTGCGTGCGTAATTGCACTGAGAGTTGCTTGCGCAGTGCAGCCAGTTTCATCGCTGATGCGGTGAGTTGCTCAACCTTGCTGGCAATCAGCTGGGGATCACGTTGTTTGAGAGAGTCTGTCACACTACTTGTTTGTAGCTCCAACTCTTGTAACAGCTGATTTTTTGTAAGCACGGCAGGATGAGCCCCCAGTGGCGCAACCAATATATCCAGTTGTCCGCGTAATTTTCGAAAAGCACTATTGAGTCTGTTATCGCGGCTGAGCGTCTGCTGATGGGAGAGATTAGTGGCATAGTCAGTTGCAAGTTGCTTTATCAGTGCCCAGTACTGGCTCTGCTGCTCGTCCAGCGTCAAGACCTTCTCTTGTAAATCGGCATCACTGTTGGTCTGCTCTTTTAGACGCTGCGCGTCTTGCTGGTAGCTTTGTTGCCATTGCTGCATGAGGGCTATCGCTTTATCGATATCCTCCACAGAGGGCTGCAATAAGGCGACTCGCAGGCTCTTATCGAGAGAGAAAAGGTCACGCGTCACCGCGCGGCTCTGTACCAACGTCGGGGCAGTGTGTCCGGTAAGCTCATTGACTTGGGCTGCCAATCTCTGTCCGGTATAAAGCGAAAGCCCGACCGAGAGAATCAGCAATAAGATGATGGTAAGAAATCCCAGTGCGATGCGCTGAATAATGGAAAAATGTCGTTTTGATGTCTTCATTGTAATCAATTACACGGATTAAGAGTTATGACACTCGGTTGATTGATGACCGAAGACCTCTTCGGCGACTCGTTGCTGATGCGTCGCAACACGTCTATAGCGCGTCTTTTGATCGCCAGGAACTTCTTGTGTAACGTTTACACAATTAAGTGAGTATTTTACACCGCCTAGTTCAGGACGAAATTACAACTCACCGGAGCTGAGAGATAGTGGATTTGACCCCATAGATCCAGACACTTTTTCCCGCTTAGGGT
>NZ_JRJY01000006.1:0-61019 GCF_000801015.1 Aeromonas sp. ZOR0001
CCTGCCAGTAGCCGCCAAGGCTGGCGGTCTCGTCCGCCATGCGCGGGAAGGGGGCGGGGCCGCTGCCCCAGGTGTGGGAGACATTGAGCTCGCCAGCCAGCTCCGCCAACAGGTTGCCAAAGTCCCGCGGGTTGCCGATGCCCGGCAGCAGGCGGCGGTAAGCGGCGACATAGCTATCCCAGTTCACCCCGTTCATATCGTCCAGATAGAACTCGTCCCGAGTTAGGCGGGCGATCTGATCGAAGGCGGCGGTCATGCGTTCCTGCCAGCGGCTGGTGGGTTGCAAGGCGAAGGGGGCGCTGGTGGCCTCGCCGGAGTCGAGATGGATCCGGGTGATCTCCCCATCCCGCACCAGGGTAGCCAGGGTGCCCTGCTGGTTGAGGCTTGCCAGCGCTGGGCCGGGCTGCTCACCAAACAGTTCGCTGGTTTTGCCCTTGCGCAGATCCTGGCTGTAGCCCTTGATCTCGCTCTCGCTGTTGACCCCCATCTCTTCCACCAGATAGATCACTTGGTCGCCGATGATGCGGCTGGCGAGCAGGGTGCCGGTGGGTTGCAGCAGCAGCGCTTCTCTATGGTTGAGACGATCGCTCTCAAAGCCGTATCCCCCTTTCGGTGGCTCCAGCTCGGCAATGGCATCGGCTCTGGCGGCGCGGCTGCTGTAGATGCCGAGCAGGTTGGTGACGAGGGGCTCGCCATCGGGCCCCAGTGCGCCAAACCGGGTCGATTGCCAGTAGAGAATGGCGCCATCCTGACTCCAGCCCGGTTGCCCATCCTGATAGCCGTTGAGGCTGACATTGACCGGTTTGGCCTTGGGATTGGCCGTATCGATCACCGCGATCTCCTGCTCTGCCGCATCGGGGCGGAAGGTGAGCGCCAGATGGCGGGAGTCGGGGGCAAAGGCGAGATGCACCTCGTGGCGCGAGGGGTTGAAGCTGGCAGGCACCAGCTCCCGCTGCTTGTTGCTCGCCAGATCCAGCAGGTGGATGGCCTGGCCATCTACCACGAAGGCGAGCTGCTTGCCGTCGGGGGAGAGCACCGGACGGCTGATCCCCTTGCCGGGAATGGCCAGCAGCAGGCTCTCGGTCAGAGTGCCGGGATCGCTGAACAGCAGATCCGGATCCCCCTTGCGCAGGCGATAGAGGGCAGCGTGCCCCTGCTGCTCCGACAGATAGATGAGGGCGCGCCCCTGCTCGGCGAAGAGGGGGCTGGACTGCTCGCTTGGATCTCGGGTCAGCTGACGCACCCGCTCCCGCTCGGGGTCAACGGCAAACAGGTTGCCTTCGCTCACCAGGATCAGCTCATCCGCCTCTTCGCTGACCAGCGCTTCGTCTGCCAGGGTCAGGGCCTCGCTCGACTCATCCGGCGCGCTCGCCACTTGCGGGGTGAGGGTCAGCTTGCGTGGCTCGCTGCTACCGGCATCGAGGCGATAGAGCTCGCCCAGCCATGACCAGACCAGATCGCCACTGCGAGAGGCGCTGAGCCCCCGCACCGGATGGCCCTGATAGTGGGTCAGCTGTTGCTCCTTGCCGCTGGCGAGATCCCGGCGCCAGACGTTGAAATCGCCGCTGCGCTCGCTCAGGTAAAAGAGGGTATCTCCCTTGTCGCTCCAGACCGGATCGGTGGCCGCCACCCGATCTTCGGTCAGCTGCTTGTGCTGCTTGCCATCAAACAACCAGAGACGGGGCACCGCGAACGAGTGCTGATGCTTGCGAAAGGGTTGATCCGCCGCGGGCATCTGGTAGACGAGCCGCTCCCCGTGGGGACGGGCGAGGGTCGCAGGTAGCGGCAGATCGGCCTGCAAGGTGCCGCCGGTGATCGGGGTCCAGTAGAGCTCGCCCCATTGGTAGCCTTCCGCGACAAAATGGTCGGCATCGGGCGCGCCCAGGCGCTGGCTGCTCAGCAACAGCCGTTTGCCATCGGCGCTGAAGGCTTGCGGCAGATCGGTGCGCGAATCGCGAGTGAGGCGCACCATCTCGCCGCCGTTGGCAGGCACCACGAACACATCTTCATTGCCGTAGAGATTGGCGGCAAAGGCGAGCTGTTTGCCATCCGGTGACCAGATCGGCCGCTGGCTCAGGTAGTCGCTGCCGGTGATCGCCGTGGCGGGGCCACCCTCGGCACTGGCGACAAAAATGCGCCCCTGCCAGGTGAAGGCAAGCTGCTTGCCATCGGGGGAGAGGGCGGGCTCGCGCAGCCAGAGTGCATCGGCGGCGACACTGGCAGGCAGCCAGAGCAGGAGTGGCGAGAACAGCAGGGTGGCGAGGCGGCACGAAGAGCGCATGGCATGATCCTGTCGGGGAGTGGAGTGTTATCTTCGCCGATCATTGCCCCGGGTGCCAGCGCGATAATTTTTGTATCTTGTTGTTTTAACTGTTAATTACCAATGCCAAATGACGGTGTTAAAGGAAGATGGCCTGGCTGCGGCAAGATATGTTTTGCCGGGCATATTGAGTATTGATGGCGATCCAATATCATGGCGCTCGCTCGCCGCTCGGCGGGCATCGTTCAGATGATCTGGTAACAAGAAAAGCCCGCACCAGAGGCTTGTCGAGGGATGGAATGAGAGCCGTATTACTGTGTTTGTTGGGGCTTTGGCCCGCATTGAGTTTTGCCTTTACCGAAAAAGCCGATTTGGTGGTGGTCAAGAAGTCGACCTATAGCCTGACCCTGATGAAGGATGGCAAAGAACTGAAGCGCTACTGGATTGCTCTGGGCCCGGCGCCCAAGGGGCACAAGCAGCAGGAAGGGGATCAGCGTACGCCGGAAGGGCGCTACACCCTCGACTACAAGAAGACCAATTCCGGCTACTACAAAGCCATCCATATCAACTATCCGAACCTGGATGACATCAAGCGCGCCAATGAGCTGGGTGTTCGTCCGGGTGGCATGATCATGATCCACGGCCAGCGCAACAGTATTGGCAACCGCAGGGTTCAGCCTTCCAACTGGACCAATGGCTGCATCGCCATGCTCAATCACGAGCTGGATGAGGTGTGGGACGCCGTTGACCCGGGTACGCCCATCGTCATCGAGCCCTGATCCGCACAACGGGGGCCTTGTCGGCAGACAAGGCCCCCGTTCTGTTTGGGGTGTGATCCTCTCTCACGGATGTCTTTTTGAGACATTCGTATTGTTGTGAATGTCACTTCAAAAAAAGCCTGCAAATGGTGAGGATATGGGCTCTGTCCGTGAAGGAGTGTCCCATGTCTTTGATCGAAACCTGTCAGCGCATCGTGCGCGATCCCCATCTCTCCGCCGCCAAGAAGAGCCACGCACTGGCGCTGGCCGCCGAGAATGCGTTGCCCTACCCCGACCTGCCTGCCGCAGTCGCCGAGGCGATGGAGCAGGGATTTATCTGCGACATGTTCGAAGGGCACGCCCCCTACAAGCCGCGTTATGTGCTGCCGGACTATGAAAAATTTCTGACTCAGGGCTCTGCCTGGCTGGAGCTGGCGGCGCCGCAGGATTTCGACGAGGCGCTCAACGCCCTGCGCATCCTCTATCACCATGTCCCCTCCGTCACCGGCATGCCGGTCTGGCTGGGGCGGCTCGACCATCTGCTGCTGCCGTTTGTCGGCGAACTGGATGACGAGACCCTCTATCGCAAGCTGAAGGGGTTCTGGGTCTATCTGGATCGGGTGCTGCCGGACGCCTTCATGCACGTCAACATCGGGCCGGATGACAACCGTATCTGCCGCCTGATCCTGCGCATCGACAACGAGCTCAAGCAGGTGGCGCCGAACCTCACCTTCTTCCACGATCCGGAGCAGACCCCGGACAGCCTGCTGCTGCAGGCGGTGAAGAATATCGCCGAGTGCAGCAAGCCGCACATCGCCAACTACCCTATCCATCGCGATACCTTTGACCTGCGTGGTTTTGGCATCGTCAGCTGCTACAACGCCCTGCCGCAGGCCGGTGGCGCCAATACCCTGGTGCGCATCTCCCTCAAGCGGGTCGCCGAGCAGTGTCAGGGGATCGACGACTTCCTCGGCTGCCTGCTGCCCCACTACTGCCGCCTGGCCTCTCAGCTGATCGAAGCGCGGGCCGCCTTCCTCCACGATGAGTCCGGTTTCTTCGACAGCTTCCTGGTCAAGGAGGGGCTGCTGGATGAGGATCGCTTTGTCCCCATGTTCGGCATCTACGGCATGGCGGAAGCGGTCAATATCCTGATGGATAAAGAGAATCTGCCGGATCGTTACGGCCATGGCGAGGAGGCGAACCAGCTTGGCTATCGCATCTCGGCCCAGCTCTCCGCCTATGTGACCACGACCCCGCAGACCCATGCCTGGGGTGGCCGTGCGCTGTTGCACTCGCAGGGTGGCCTCAGCATCGATGTGGCTGTTACCCCCGGGGTGCGCATTCCCTACGGGCATGAGCCGGATCCGGCCAGCCATGTGCTGGCGCTGGCACCACACCACACCTATTACCATTCGGGGATCAGCGAGATCCTGACGCTGGATCCCACCATCCGCCAGAACCCGCAGGCGCTGTTGCAGCTCTGCAAAGGGGCGCTCGCCATCGGTATGCGCGAGTTCACCGCCAACGTGGCCGACAGCGATCTGGTGCGGGTGACCGGCTACATGATCCGCAAGAGCGACGTGGCCCGCTTCGCAGAGGAGGGGTCACGCTTGCAGACCACCTGTCTCGGTGCCGAGGCGAGTGAAGTGACCGCCATTCGTCAGCGTGCACCGCGAGTGGTCGCCCACGAATCGACTATCGGCGAGTATTGAGTTCGCACCGATGGCTGATGTCTTGCCAACACGCAGCGCCTTGGTAAGCAGGGTGCTGCCGTTCTCCTGTGTCGACGGGCCGGGCAACCGGCTGGTGCTGTTTCTGCAAGGGTGTAACTTTCGCTGCCCCGGCTGCCACAACCCGCACACCATAGGGCTGTGCGACGATTGTGGCGACTGCCTTGCGGTCTGCCCAAGCGGCGCCCTCACCTTGAGCGAAGGCAAGATACAATGGCAGGCGGCGCTCTGTACCGATTGCGACGCCTGTCTGGATGTCTGCCCGCGCAGTGCCAATCCCAAGACCGCTACCATGACGGTGGACGACGTGCTGGCCCTGCTGCGCCGCTACGGCCCACTGCTGAGCGGGATTACCGTCTCCGGCGGCGAGGCGACCACCCGGCTCCCCTTTGTGGTTGCGCTCTTTACCGCCATCAAGGCCGCGCCGGATCTGGCCCATCTCACTTGCCTGCTCGACAGCAACGGCTCGCTGGCCGAAACCGGCTGGCAGCGGCTGCTGCCGGTGCTCGACGGCGCCATGCTCGATCTCAAGGGGTGGCGTGACTCGGTGCATCACACCCTGACCGGCTATGGTCGCGAGCGGGTGCTGGGATCGCTGCAACTGCTGGCACGCCACGGCAAGCTGACCGAACTGCGGCTGCTCCATGTGCCGGGCAAGAGCGATTTTCTGGATGCGAGTGGTGAGCTGGACGCGGATCTCGCCGCCTTCTTGCAGCAGCTTGGGCCTGTGCCCATTCGCCTCAACGGCTTTCGCCACCATGGGGTACGGGGTGAGGCTGCGCAATGGCCAGAGGCTAGCCAAACCGAGCTGGAACAGCTGGCCAGTCGTTTGCGTGCAGCGGGATTGGGGCCGGTCTCACTGCCTGCCTTGATGGGCTGAGTGGCTGCGTCATCCGGTGACCGTCATGGCGTGAGGCGCGGCATGGAAAGGCCGCAACTGTGATTTCTGTCTATTGGAGGGGGCGAGAACGGGGGCTAGAATAATGGCCATCTTCTTACCCCTCAATGACAGATAATCATGAGTGAAAGCAAGGCGTTATATCGGGTTCAGTTTATTTGCCACAGCGAGCGCTACGAAGTCTATGTGCGCGAAGTCAATCAGGGCCAGCTGTTCGGTTTTATCGAGATTGCCGATTTTGTCTGGGATAACCACACGGCGCTTATCGTCGATCCCAGTCACGAGAAGCTCAAGAGCGAATTTGCCGATGTGCGCCAGACCCTTATTCCCATGCATCAGGTGCTGCGCATCGATCAGGTGAAAAAGCAGGGGGCTGCCCGGATCACGGATCTGGGCAGCAACGTCGCCTCCTTCCCCAGCCCCATCTATACCAAACGTCCCTAGTCCCTGCTTGCCGTTGATGTTTCGCCGCGGTGAAACATCAATCTCCGCTCGTTGTCGTCCGGCTCAGGGCTCAATCAATTCGCGACCCAGTTGCAGGATCCGCTGGCGGAACCAGTGACGGGCCGAGCCATCACCGGCTGGGCCATACCAGACCAGACTGTGACTCACCTTGCCGTAATCGAACGGTGCCGGACGCATCACCAGATCCGGCTGACTGGCCATACAGGCCGCCCAGCCACCGATGGCGGTGAGGATCAGATCAGTCTGGGGCAGCAGGGCCGCCGCGCTGGCAAAATCGGGCAGGGTGGCGCCAATCTGGCGACGCACCTGCTGCTGGGCCAGGCTCTGCTCGAAGAAGGGGTTGGCCAGCTCCTGATCCCGAATGGCGATATGGCGCCAGCTCAGGTAGGCATCGAGATCCCAGGGCTTGGCCAGCGCGGGGTGGTCTTTGCGCAGCAGGCAGACCAGTTTTTCTTCCCGCAGGGTCTCCCACACCAGCCCGGGCTGTCGCGGCAACGGCTGGCTCTGGTCATGGGGTAGGATCACGAAGTCGAGTTTACCCGCTGCCAGCGCCTCCAGCCCCTGCTCATCCTTGTTCCAGATCTCCGGTACCATGCCCGGCACCTCTTTCATCAGCTGACCCAGAATGGGGCCCACCGGCCAGGTCATCACGCTCTCGCGCAATCCCAGCCGCAAGCTGCCCTGCCACTGTTGGGGGTTGAAGGCATTCTGGCGAGTGAGGCCGTTCAGCTCCCCCAGTAGTCGATGCAGGGTGGGAGCCAGTCGCTCGGCCATGGGGGTGAGCAACAGCTGGTTTCCCTGACGGTAGAGCAGTTGATCCCCCAGCAGATCCCGCAGTTGGTTGAGGGTCTTGCTGACGGTGGAAGGCGTAGTGCAGAGCCGCTCGGCGGTGCGGGTGACGCTCTGGTTGTCGAGCAGCAGGTGCAGGGTGACCAGATGGCGACCTCCCAGCCGAGAGAGAGCGATCAGATCCATAGTGGCTCCTGAAATTGATGAAGATAAACTGGCTTGGAATCAGAAAGATTCAACGTGACCTGCTGGCATTCTCTCACAGCAGGGGGAGGGTGAGCAGATCCATCAAGAGGTGACCGCGAACGCAACAGACAAAAAAAGCCCCGCCAAAGCGGGGCTGATGCGGATTAGCCCTTGAGCACCGCCGCCATGGCGTCGGCTACGTAGTCGACGTTGCGGCTGTTGAGGCCCGCCACGCACATGCGGCCGGAGCGCACCAGATAGACGGCAAACTCCTCGCGCAGTCTGTCAACCTGCTCCGGCGTGAAGCCGGTGTAGCTGAACATGCCGCGCTGGTTGATGAAGTAGCTGAAATCGCGGCCCGGCACCTTGGCGCTCAACACCTCGAACAGCTTCTGGCGCATCGCCTTGATGCGGGTGCGCATCTCAGTCACCTCACCAACCCACATGGCGTGCAGTTCGGGCTGGCTCATCACCGCCGCGGTGATCTGGCCGCCGTGGGTGGGAGGGCTTGAGTAGTTGCGACGCACGGTGGCCTTCATCTGGCCCAGCACCCGGCTCGCCTCTTCGGCATCCTGACAGATGACCGACAGACCGCCGCAGCGCTCGCCGTAGAAAGAGAGGTTCTTGGAAAACGAGTTGCTGACGAAGAAGCTGACACCGGCGGCCACCATGGCGCGGATGGCGTAGGCATCCTCTTCCAGCCCGTCACCGAAGCCCTGGTAGGCGATGTCCATAAAGGGGATCAGGTTCTTCTCGACCACCAGCGCGATCACCCGATCCCACTGGGCACGGGAGAGATCCACCCCGGTCGGGTTGTGGCAGCAGGGGTGCAGCAGCACGATGCTCTTGGCCGGCAGGCTGCTCAGGCAGTCGATCATCGTATCAAACTGCACGCCGCCAGTGGCCGCATCGTAGTAGGGGTAGTCATGCACCTTGATGCCGGCCCCCTCGAACATCGCCTTGTGGTTGTCCCAGGTCGGGTTGCTGACCCACACCTCGGAGGTCGGGAAGTAGCGCTTGAGCAGATCGGCGCCGATTTTGAGCGCGCCGGAGCCGCCGATAGTCTGGATGGTGGCGATGCGACCCGCCTTGACCGCTTCATGGTCGGCACCAAACAGCAGGTGTTGCACTGCGGTGCGGTAGTTGGCGGCACCTTCCATCGGCTGGTAGGGGCGCGGGGCAGGGGCAGCGGCGCGCTGGGCTTCGGCCTGCTGCACCGACGGCAGCAGCGGAATGCGCCCCTGCTCGTCGTAATAGAGGCCAATCCCCAGGTTCACCTTCTGCTCGCGGGTGTCTTTGTGGAAGGTCTCGACTAGCGTCAGGATGGGGTCGCCAGCATAGGCATCGACGTGTTCAAACATGGGGGATCCTTGAAATTGACTGTCCAGTAAAACCGGCGGTCAGCCGGGCTGGACATCATGGCGCAAAGCTGGCGGTGGCTCAAGCCCGATGCTGGTCGAGCCTGAAGGGATGGCGCCGCGATCCTGCTTACTTCAAATAGGATCGCAGGACGCTGACCACCTGATCCAGATCCTCCAGCCGCTCGGTCGGGGTGGCATCGGGGGCGCCGAGATGCTCGCGCATATGCCCCTCCAGCACCTCCAGCATCAGGCCGTTGACGGCGCCGCGGATGGCGGCAATCTGCTGCAAAATGGCGGTGCAGTCGCTCTCCTGCTCCAGCGCGCTCTCCAGCGCACCGGCCTGTCCCTTGATGCGGCGCACCCGTGCCAGCAGCTTCTTTTTGTCGTGAATGGTGTGGGACATGACGGATCCTCTCGATCAATAAAACTATACTGGGGTATAGTATATTGCATCATCGCTCTCAGGAGAAATCCATGTCATCCCTCGCTCAATCCCACTGCCATCAACCCGTCATCCACGAGGGCAATCCGCTGGCCGAACAGAAGACCCGCTGGGCCGTGCTGCTCACAGTCATCATGATGGTGGCGGAGATCGGCGGCGGCTGGTTCTACAACTCCATGGCGCTGCTGGCCGATGGCTGGCACATGAGCTCCCACGCGCTGGCGCTCGGTCTCTCTGTGCTGGCCTATCGCGCCGCCCGCCATTTCGCCCGTGACCACAGGTTCAGCTTCGGCACTTGGAAGATCGAGGTGCTGGGTGGCTTCACCAGCGCCCTGTTGCTGGTGGGAGTGGCCGGGTTGATGCTGTTCGAGTCGGTGTTCCGGCTGCTCGATCCCAGCCCGATACACTATCAACAGGCGATCGCCATCGCGCTGGTGGGGCTGCTGGTAAACCTCGCCTGTGCCTGGCTGCTCAAGGATGATCACGGCCACCATCACCACGACCATGGCCACCATCATGAGCATCACGACCACGATCATCATCATGACCATGACGATCACCACGGCCATCAGGATCTCAACCTGCGCGCCGCCTATATCCACGTGCTGGCGGATGCGGCCACTTCCGTGCTGGCGATTCTGGCGCTGACTGGGGGTATGTTGTGGGGGGCCGACTGGCTCGATCCGCTGATGGGCATAGTGGGTGCCGGGCTGGTCGCGGTGTGGGCCTGGGGCCTGTTGCGCGACTCCGGTCGGGTGCTGCTGGATGCCGAGATGGATACCCCGCTGGTGGCGGAGATCCGCGAGGTCATCGCCGAGCAGCCGGGCACTGATATCCGCGATCTGCACGTCTGGCGGGTAGGGCAGCAGCAGTATGCCTGCGTGCTCTCTTTGCTGATGGTCAATCCGCTACCGGCGCAGCAGATCCGCGAACGGTTGGCGATCCATGAAGAGCTGGTGCATGTGACCATCGAGATCGCCAGCGAATAAGTAATGATCGGGCTCATGTTGAGTACAAACATTAGTGAGAGATTTATGTTGGTAAAAATCACCACCTGGTTGGCTATTTTCACCAATAAACCCATCTTGAATTTCCTCGATAAATTCCCATCTATATGTAAAATAACAATAATTTTTCTTGGCACGGCTCTTGTAATGCAATGGGAAGAGATAGCCATCCCATCAACAAGGAGCCAGACCATGAGCGTATTCAGCCGCCTGACCGACGTGATAAATGCCAACCTGCACAGCTTGCTCGACAAGAGTGAAGAGCCGGAGAAGATGCTGCGCCTGATGATCGAAGAGATGGAGCAGGTGCAGGTCGAGATGCGTACCCAGGCCGCCCGCGTCATTGCCGAACAGAAGCAGCTGGAGCGTCATCAGCAGGGGTTGCAGGTACAGATCCTAGAGTGGGCGGCCAAGGCCGAGCTCGCCATCCAGAAGGGGCGCGAGGACCTGGCCCGGGCCGCGCTGACCGAGAAGCTGGCGGAGGTCAAAAAATGTGAACAGCTGGAGCAGGACAAGGCCCGGGTCGCCGAGGTGCTGGCCCAGCTTACCGCCGATAGCGAGCGACTGGCGGCCAAGCTGACCGAGGCGCGCGAGAAGCAGAAACTGCTGACCCTGCGCGAGCAGACTGCCCACAGCCGCATTCGTGCTCGCGCCCAGGTGGACAACCAGCGCATGCATGAGCTGATGGCGCGCTTTGACGGTTTTCAGGGCCGGGTCGATCAGCTGGAAGCCCAGCTGGAGGCGGCCACCCTGGGGCAGAATCCCTCGCTGGAGGCCCAGTTCCGCGAGCTGGAGCTCAATGACGAGATCGAGCGCGAGCTGGCTCGCCTCAAAGGCCAGAAGGCGGAGGTGTAATCATGAGCCCCTGGCCCAAGGATCTGGTGCATCGCAAGCTGACCGGGGTCTGTGCCGGTATTGCCAGGCGGTTGGGGGTCTCCAGAGTCACGGTGCGGGTGGTGGCACTGCTCGCCCTGATCCTGATGCCGCCGCTGGCACTGGCCGCCTATCTGCTGGCGGTGCTGATGATGCCGCCCCGTTATGAATTGAAGCGCTGGCTGGATTGACCGAAGGGTTGATCAGCCGGCAGACAAGGTACTGATAAGGAGCAAGTTATGCTGGAATTTTTCATATTGCTGGTGGTGCTGCTGGTCATGGCACTGACCGGTTTTACCCTGGTAGCCATGTTGCTGGTGAGCGGCCTGTTTGTGCTGCTTGGGGCACTGGGCGGCATGCTTGCTCTGATCATCAAGCTGGCCCCCTGGTTGTTGCTGGTGCTGGCAGTTTGCTGGCTGATCAGTAACCGCAGCAAGCGTTCCAATACTTACCTCTAACCCGCCTGAGGTTGTGCAAGACGTTGTGTGATGCTCCCTGATTTCCCCTTTCCGGCCACTCATCGAGTGGCCTTTTTTTGCCTGTCGTCCTCAAGGCTGGGTGGCTGCGGGTAACCACTGGGGGCTCCAGCTCTGCCAGAGTGCCGGGCTGTGGATCAGCTGCTCCTTGAAGGATTTCGGCTGCTGCTTGAGGCGATATTCGATGCGCAGAGCCGCCCCCTTCTCGCCGACTTCCTGTTGCCACGCCAGCGTCAATGGCCCCTTGCCGCGCAGGGCGCGAGCGCCCTTGCCACTCTGGTGCTGGCGCAGGCGGCGCAGCGGATCCGTGCTGATCCCGGTATAGAGCAGGCCGGTGGCAGTACGCACCATGTAGACAGACCAGCGGGAAGGGGCGGAAGGTTGCTGTACCGGTGTGGTGGTCGCAGGTTCTCTCATTCAAATTCTCTGTGCCAAACTCAGAGGCAGCTCAAGGAGGTGCGATGAGAGTCTGGTTTTGGTTGTGGTTACTGTTGTCGGTCCCGGCTCTGGGGGAGACGATCCGTCTCTACGATTACCATCAGCATCCCCCCTTCAACACCGGAGTGGATGCAGGGCTGAGCCGCGAGTTGGTCAAGTATCTCAATGAAAAGCTGGGGGGTGAACCCAGAATCGAGCTCTGGCTGGTCAATCGGGCCCGGCTGGCGCTGGAGATGGCGGCTCCAGACTTTGACGGTCTGGTGGTCTGGGTCAATCCCGCCTGGGTGGGGGATCCCCATCGCGAGCGCTATCTCTGGACTTTCCCGGTGATGCGCGACACCAACGAGCTGGTCTCGAACATCGACAAACCGGTCACCTATCGCGGGCCTGACTCCCTAAAGGGGCTGGTGTTTGGTGGGGTGGAGGGCTACCGCTATCAGGGGATCGATGATGCAGCTGGCCGCGGGGAGCTGGTGCGTCAGGATGCCAAGAAGGTGAAGACCAATCTTGAGCTGCTGGTGCGCGGCCGCATTGATGTGACGCTGGTCAGTGGTTCATCGCTGGGCTTATTCATCGACGCACAGCACTATCAGGGCAAGCTGTTTATCTCGCCCTTCCCCCAATCCAGCTATACCCGCCATATCCTGCTTCCCAAATCCCGTCCCGAGCTGCATGCCACCCTCAACGACATCGCCGAGCAGATGGACAGAGATCCCCGCTGGCACAAGGTGTTGGAGTCCTATCGCGGTACGCCCTGAGGGCGGCGCTTGAGCCGATGCAGTGGCAACAGGCTCACCAGCAGACCTGCCCAGACAAAGGCGAAACCGACAGCCTTGATGGGGTCCGGCGCCTCACCAAACCAGTAGATGGCGAGCAGGAAGGCGAGGCTGGGCTCGATATATTGCAGCAGCCCCACCGTGCTCATCCGGGTTCTCGCCACTGCGTAGCAGAACAGCCCCACCGGCAGCAGGGTGGCGGGCGCACTGCCCATCAGCAGCAGCTTGTCGGCCAGATCCCCGTTCACGAATGCCCCTTCCCCGTGCCACGCCAGCGTGCCGATGATGATCAGCGCGACGGGCAGTTGCACCATGGCTTCCAGATAGAGGCTGGTACCGGTGTCGTAGTGGATCTTCTTCTTGATCAGGCCATAGCAGGCGAAGTTGGCCCCCATGATGAGGGAGAACCAGGGGAGCTGGCCGTAGCAGAACAGCATGTAGGCGAGACCCGCCAGCGCCAGGGCGACCGCCAGATGCTTTTGCGGGGTGAGCCGCTCTTTGAGGAAGATGACGGCGAATACGATATTGAACAGCGGGGTCATAAAGAAGGCGAGGCTGGTGGTCAGCACTTGCCCGGTAGTGAGGCACCAGGTGAACATGCACCAGCTGATGGACATCACGGGGCCCGCTAACAGAATGAGGCCGAGCTGGCGTGGCTCGCTGCGCAGTTGTGCCCAAGGCACCTTGTGGCCAAGCAGCAAAAACAGGGCTCCCAGCAGCACCACAGACCAGAGCACCCGGTGGGAGATCAGCTCCCACATGTTGACCTCGGGCATGAATTGATAATAGAGCGGCAGCATCCCCCACAGGATGAAGGAGAGGGTCGCGGTGCCGGTACCTAGCCAGTTTTTCATTATTATCCGTTTATTAAATTAAACATTCATGGCGATAGTAGGGGGCACGCCCTGTTTCCACAAGAGGGAAAACAGGGAAATGCTGGTACTATCAACGCCATGCAGCGAATCGATAAGTTGTTTGAGCAAATCAGGGCCTGCCGTCTGTGCGAGGCTCATCTGCCGCAGGGGCCTCGTCCTGTGATCCGCGGGGCCGAGAGTGCCCGCTTGCTGATCATCGGTCAGGCGCCCGGCACCCGGGTGCATGCCAGCGGTATCCCGTGGGATGACCCCTCCGGTGACCGGCTGCGCCAGTGGCTCGGGGTCGATAAAACCACCTTCTACGACGAATCCCGCATCGCCATCATGCCGATGGGGCTCTGCTATCCCGGCAGGGGAAAATCCGGCGATCTGCCGCCGCGCCCCGAATGTGCGCCCACCTGGCACGACAAGGTATTGATGCTGTTGCCCAATATCGAACTGACCCTGCTGATCGGCCAATATTCACAAGCCTACTATCTGCGGGGGGCAGCCAAAGGGTCACTCACCGACACGGTGCGCAACTGGGCCGACTATGGCCCCGGCTGGTTGCCGCTGCCGCACCCTTCACCGCGCAACACCCTCTGGCTCAAAAAGAATCCCTGGTTCGAGCAGGAGGTCATCCCTCATCTGCAGCAAAGGGTCGCCCCTTTGCTGAAACGACCCTGAGTATTAGAGCGCTGGCTCGGCCAGCGGTTTTGGTTTGCTGCGGGCCATGGCGATGAGCGGCAGGACGATGCAGATACAGCCCAGCAGCAGCGGCAGGCCCGGTTGCTCGTCAAACAACCATACCCCGATGGCCACCGCCATCAGCAGACCGGTGTACTCCGCCGAGGCGATCTTGCTCGCCTCCGCCTTGCGATAGGCCACCACGCACAATCCTGCATAGACCATGATCAGCGCCGAAGAACCGAAGGCGGGCCACCACATCTGCCACTGCCAGTCGCCCCCTTCCCACAATGCCAGCGCCAGAATAAAGGGCATGCTCAGCACGTTGGTGAAAAACAGGGTCTGGGCGATGGGCTGCTTGAGCGGGATCCGCTTGATCAGCAGGTTGTTGAGCGCCATCGACAGCGCTACCCCGAGCGCCGCCAGTGCGGCCCAGTTCACCTCGGTCGGGCGCAGCACGATCAATACCCCGATAAACCCGATAACCGCAGTCAGCACCTTCTGGCGCGAGATCGCTTCCCCCGCCATCCACACCGCCAGCGGCACCATCATCAGGGGGGCGGCATAGAAGAGGGCATTGGCAGTGGCGAGCGGCAAGCGGGTGAGGGCCACCACCATCAGGCAGACGCCGACCGCCCAGATATGAGCCCGCAGCAGGTGCCACTTGATGGCCACCGGCGGGTTGCGGCGCCATGACCAGAGCAGCCAGGGCATCAGCAGAATGGCGGCCGAGAGCTGGCGGAAAAAGACAAACTGGAAGATGGGCTGATCCGGTTCCAGCACCTTGACCAGCGCATCGGAAAAGACCGCCACCATATTGCCCAGCACCAGATAAAGGATGCCGATCCCGACTGCATTCATACCACCTCCCACTTCAGATGAGGGGAGGGTAGCGTGCCGGTTGATATCCAGTAAAATGATAAAAAATGACCACCCATGAGATATTTAGATAATGAAGCTTCCTCCCCTGCGTGCGGTGCAATATTTCGAGGTGGTGGCCCGGTTGCTCAGCTTCTCCCGCGCCGCCCTTGAACTGAACGTCAGCCAGAGTGCGGTCAGCCACCAGATCCGCCTGCTGGAGGATTTTCTGGGTGAGCGCTTGCTGTTGCGTCAGGGGAGGCTGCTTTCCCTGACGCCGCAGGGGGAGAGTTACTTTGAGGGGATTGCCGCCGGGCTCAGCCAGATTGCCCAGAGCAGCGAACAGCTGCGTGGTGGTGGCGAGATGCGAGTCCGGCTTGCGGTCTACAGCTCGTTTGCGGTGAAGTGGCTGATCCCCCGCTTGGCGGGATTGCGCCAATTCTACCCCGAGCTGGATTTGAGTCTGGAGATGGTGGCGGAAGATCCCGAGCTCTCTGATCGGGTGGCGGACTGTTTTATCACTGTGTCACCCCACGGGCGGGGCTACTGCCACGACCTTATCTATCAGGAGCGGCTCTTTCCGGTCTGTAGTCGCCGCCTGTTGCAGCAGATCAGCGGGGAGTGGCCTGAGGCCATTTGGCAGTTGCCGTTGCTGTCGGTGCAGTCCATCTACAAGGCGCGGGGGGAGGATTGGCAGCGCTGGGCCAAGGCGGGTGGGCTGGTGATCCCGGACGAGGCGCGGATGCACCACTTCAGCCATGTGCTGTTGGCGATGGAGGCGGCAGCCTGGGATCAGGGGGTGGCATTCGTGAATGATTACATGCTGCGGCCCGATGATCCCCAGCTGGTGGCCTTGCCGGTACACCAGCTGGAGACGGGGGATGCCTTCTACTTTACCTGCAAGCGCTCGCGGGCCCATGAGCCCGCCATCAGCCGATTGCGCCAGTGGCTGATGATGGAGACACGCCAGAGCATGCCGCTCTAGCCTGCACCGTTACGCTCTCTTGAACTGGCTCAGCACAAACAGGCTGGTGGCGCAGACGACGACCGAGGGGCCTGCCGGAGTGTCCTGATACCATGAGAGGGTCAGCCCGCCGAGTACGGCGAGGCAGCCGATCAGCGCGGCAAAGCCGGCCATCTGCTCCGGCGTCTGGCTGAAGCGGCGGGCGGTGGCGGCGGGGATGATCAGCAGGGAGGTGATGATCAGCGCCCCGACAAACTTCATCGCCACGGCGATCACCAGCCCGATCAGCAGCATCAATACGCAGCGCAGCACATCGACCCGGATCCCCTCTACCCGTGCCAGCTCTTCCGAGATGGTCATGGAGAGCAGGGGATCCCACAGTCGCCACAGGGTGAGCAGTACCAGCGCGCCACCGCCGTAGATCCAGAGCAGATCCATCGGTTGTACCGAGAGCAGGTCGCCAAACAGGTAGGCCATCAGATCCACCCGCACGTTATCCATAAAACTCAAGGTAACCAGACCGAGGGACAGGGCGCTGTGGGCCAGAATCCCGAGCAGGGTATCGGTCGCTACCTGCTGGTTGCGACTCATGATCACCAGCAGCATCGCCATGGCAAGGCAGCAGACCACTACCGCCAGGGTGAGATCGACTTGTAGCAGGATACCTAGCGCGATGCCGAACAAGCAGGCATGGGAGAGGGTATCGCCAAAATAGGCCATCTTGCGCCATACCACGAAGCTGCCGAGGGGGCCGGCCAGCAGGGCAATGCCGAGGCCGGCTGCGAGGGCGTATAACAGAAAGCTGTCCACTTGAATGTCCTGTTGCTTGCGCTATTTGCTGTGAGCGTTGTTGCGAGAGGGCAGGCGGATGACGGGAGCCTGCGGTTCATGATGGTGGTGTTCGCCGTCGCAGTGGTGATGGTGGGTATAGACCGCCAGCACCTCCTGCTCCGGTCGCCCGAACAGGCGGGCAAATTCGGGGTGGCGCGCCACGCTTTCCGGCTCGCCATGACAGCAGACGTGGCGATTGAGGCAGATCACCTCGTGGGTGCTGGCCATCACCAGATGCAGGTCGTGGGATACCATCAGCACGGCGCAATTGAACTCGGCGGCGAGCTGACCGATCAGGGCGTAGAGCTCGATCTGGCCGGTGATATCGACCCCTTGCACCGGCTCGTCCAGCACCAGCAGCTCGGGCTTGACCAGCAGGGCGCGGGCCAGCAGAACGCGCTGCATCTCACCACCGGAGAGCTTCTGCATCCGGTTTTCCAGCAATCCCTCTGCGCCCACCCGGGTCAGCGCCTCCTCGATGGAGAGGCGGCTATTTTTGCCCAGTTGCAGGAAGCGGCGTACCGTCAGCGGCAGGGTGGGATCCAGATAGAGGCGCTGGGGCACATAGCCGACTCTCAGGTCGCGGCTGCGGGTGATCTTGCCCGAATCTGGTGTGAGCAGACCCAGCACCAGCTTGCTCAGGGTGCTCTTGCCCGCCCCGTTGGGGCCGACTAGCGTGGTGATTTTGCCTTTATTGAGGGTAAAGGAGACCTTGTCGAGCACAGAGCGTCCATCAAACGAGAGAGAGACCTCTTTCAGCTCTACCAGTTGGCTCATGACAACTCCGGGGTTTACAGCCAGTGAGAGTTATAATATAACAAAAAGCGGCTGTTATATTATCACATACTCACCCCCTGACGAGATTCACCAATGAGAATTATTGCGCTTTTCACTGCCCTGCTGGCGGTGAGTTTGCCTGTTCGTGCCATTGAGGTACTGACCACCATCAAGCCCCTTGGCTTCATTGCCGCGGCGATCACTGACGGGGTGAGCGAGCCCAAGGTATTGCTGCCGACCGGTGCCTCTCCCCATGATTTCTCCCTGCGTCCGTCCGATATTCGCAGCATCAACAGTGCCGATCTGGTGGTGTGGGTTGGCCCCGAGCTGGAAGGTTTTATGGCCAAGCCGCTGGCCAACCATCCCCATGCTCTGGCCCTGACTCAGGTTGAGGGGATGCCGCTGTTCAACTACGCGACTCAGAATAGTCACGATTCCCATGACCATGATGATCACGATCATGCCGCCCACGAGCACGGTGACCATGATGAAGGGCATGAGGGACACCATCACGAAGGGGTCGATCCCCATATCTGGCTTGGCCCGACGCAGGCCAAAGTGATTGCCAAGGCGATCGCAAGTGAATTGGGCAAGCTGGATCCGGCCAATCAGGCTCGCTATGACGCCAACCTCGCGGCATTTGATACCAAGGTGGATGCCAAGGACAAGGTGATTGCTGGCCAGATGAAGGCGGTGAATGAGAAGGGGTACTTTGTCTTCCACGAGGCGTATGGCTACTGGGAGCGCCACTACGGCATGAGTTCAAAGGGTCACTTTACCGTGAGCCCTGAGCGTCGCCCGGGCGCCAAGACCCTGGTGGATATTCGCAAGGCACTGGAAGAGAAGCAGGCGAGCTGCATTTATGCCGAGCCGCAATTCTCACCGGCTGTGATCGAATCGGTGGCACGCAATACCGGCGCCAAGGTGCTGTTGCTTGATGAGGTGGGTGAACAGGTACCGCTCGGCCCGGATGGTTATCCCCAATTCATGCAGCAACTGGCAGACGCATTCGCACAGTGTCGCTGATCGCCTGCTGAGCCTCTCATCCGGAGGGACTATACTGACCTCCAGCATCTGACATGGAGTGTCCGGTATGAAATGGTTGTTGATCCCGGCTTGCACGTTGGCGCTATGTTGCGCCAACGTGCAGGCTTCGCGTCTTTCCGAATATATTGCCAGTCCGGACCTGCGGGCCAAGCTGCAGGAAGTGTATGGTGGCCGGGCCATCCAGCGGGCCGAGGCATTCTCTCGCCTGCTCACCCCCAGAGCGGGTACAACCGATCAGCAGAAGATCGAGCTGGTGAACAACTACTTCAACAATCTGACCTACAGCGAGGATCCCAAGCTGTGGGGAGATGAGGATTACTGGGCCAATCCGCTGGAGTTCATCGGTGCCCGGGGTGGGGATTGCGAGGATTACAGCATCTCCAAGTACTATACCCTGATGGAGCTGGGGGTGGATGAGAAGAAGCTGCGGCTGGCCTACGTCAAGGCTGTGCGTTACAACCAGTTCCACATGGTGACGCTCTACTTCCCTACGCCCAAGGCTGACCCACTGGTGCTCGACAACATCAACAGCCGGATCCTGCCGGGTAGCAAGCGAACCGATCTCATCCCCGTCTACAGTTTCGATGCCAAAAGCATCTGGATCATGAAGTCACGACGGGAAGGGACGCTGGCGGGGAGTGCCGATCGGCTGGCGCAGTGGACATCGATGAAGACCCGTTTCTCCAGCGAGCAACTGCGCTCTCCCCGTCGTCAGTTATAGCTTGCCCGCCGCCTTCAACTCATCGAAATATTTCACCGCGCCCGGATGTTGTTCAATACTCAGCACCGGGCCGGTTTTATTGCGTGCCCGGTGAAACATATTGGCGTAGCCATAAGTCTGCTCATTGAACTTGGTCTGCTGGGTCAGCATGGCCTTGGTCAGACGATAGACAGACTCTTCCGCCATGTTTGCATTGGTGACCAGGGTGGCAGCAATGGCAAAGGTGGGGGTCGCCTTCAGATTGCCGGGGTAGATGCGGGCGGGCACCTGACTACGTTGGTAATATTTGACCCCTTTGAGTAGCTGATCACGGGTGGCCCCATCGATGGGGAGGAAACTGACTGCGCAACGTTTGGCGGTGTCGAGCACAATCCGGTTAGGGTGTCCCATCACCAGTGCAAATGCGTCGATCTGCTTGCTGCAGAGCGCATCCGGCAGGTTGGCCATGCTCTTCAGATCGAGATCCTGCTCTTTCGCTCCCAAGATGTTGAACAGAGCCAGCGCCGTCTGGCGGGTTCCCGAGTTCTTCAACCCCATGTCGATGGGGGCGAGCTTGAGCTGTTCCAGTGACGTGATATCGCCATCGGCACGGATCACTATGGTGAAGGGCTCGGCATGGGTGGCAAACAGGGCGCGCAGCTCAGGTTGCGGCTGGGTGGTAAAAGGGCCCAAGCCCTGGCTTGCCTGATACAGCCAGTCTGACTGCACCATGGCGTAGGAGGTCTCGCCACTCTTCAGCCGATTCAGGTTTTCTATTGAACCCGATGAGCTCTGTAATGTGCACGCAAGTTGCTCATCGACCTCATGGGCCAGACGGCAAAACTCTTTGGTTATCTGGTGATAAATCCCCTGCTCACCCCCGGTGGTGATAGTGACGGTTTCAGCCATCAGGCCGGGTTGCCACAGCAGGGGCAACAGCATGGCGAGCTTCTTCATGATTGCGCCTCCTTGGCATAACCATCGATACCCCAGGTCCGCAGTTTGTCGATGTCGCGACACTCTCCCGATTCTGCCAGCAGGGTATAACCGGCGGCATGCATGGTTTGGGAGAGCAGATTCCAGTAGAGCGGCGCATCGGTCAGCTGACAGCTGATAAAGATGGGATTGAGCGGGTCAAGTTGATTGAAGGTATCCGCATTGAGGGGAATGGCGCTGAAGGCGAGCTCACACCCCTGTTCCTGCAACGCAGCCAATGTGGCTTGGCCGTGGGCGGGAAAGGTGACCACATCCCAGCGCCAATCCAGTGTTTTGCCGCGGCCCTGGCTTAGCAGAGGGGCGATCTCGGACCATTGCGGGTGATTGAGCAGGGAGAGGGGCAGCAAGATCCCCTCTATATGAGAGTGCTGCCACTGTTGCAGGGCGCTCTGGATGGTTGCGAGATCGCTGTCGGCACCGAGGGGCTGACTGGGCAAGAAACGCTGATAGAGCGCGATCTCCCCTTGTGTGGAGACAAATTTTTGCAGTTGCCCGCCTTCCGGCAGCGGGCTCACTCCTTGCAGCGGCAGTGGGGTCGTCAATGGCAGCTGTTTTCCCAGCTGGGTGATTTTGAGTCGTTGTTGCAGCAGATCCCGTTTGCGTTCGGAAACCAATTGGTTGATGGAAAGTGCCACTTCTTTGAGGTCTTGCAACCAGGGAGTGGGCAGGGTGCTGTTGAACTGGTGTTTGCGGATACGGATCAGCTGCAGGTTGATCTGCTCCAGGGGCTGCAGCAGGCGTTGGCACACCAGGGAGATGATCAGGGTAAATACGACGAGGCCCGCCAGCAGCGCCAGACCGGTGCGACTGATGGCATTCCACAGATGCTGATAGGCGTAGCCGCTATGCCCCTCAAGGGTCAGAGTGCCCAGCATGCGCCAGCCATCGGTCAACTCTTGCTCAATTTTGACGGGGGGCATGCCGATAACCGAGGGAAGCCAGCCGGGGACATTTTGCTGGGTAGAGTGGAAGACCTTCTGAAACAGCAACTGGCCATCAGGATCGATCAGGGTGACCGAGCTGACGAAGCCGCCATCGAACATGGCATTGACGATGGTCTCGGCCAGCACATTGTCGTCATTAAGCAGGGTTCCTTGCAGCACCAGCCCGAGAGCGGTGATGGCGGTTTCCAGGTTGGCTGACATCTGGTCGAGGATGGATTGGCGGACCGTCGTGACTTCCAGTGCAAACAGCAGCGCTGCACCGATCAGGAACAGGACGACAATTATTCTGATTAACAGTTTTGCTAACGACATATCCACTCCATGGAAAAGTTATCGCAACATTTCAGGTTTCTATTCAGTATCGAATCTGACCCGGTCCTTAAAAATAGGAAAAAATGGTTAAAAAAGACGATCATTTCTGCCCATCCGGGCGGGTTATGCATAAAATGTGAGGTTCATGCAGATTGTGATGAACTATTTGTAACTATTTGTGTCCAACAAACAGTTTTATACGGTTTTGTCACAACTGACATCGCAACTCACACTCTTTAGATCTAAATACAGGATAGCGGATGAAACGTCTCCGTCCCTTGGTAGTACAGGCTGCCAATTGGGAACCACCGGTTCCCCGCAAACACTTTTACGCCATGCTGATGCTGACGGCCATGACCCTGTCAGCAGTGGCATTATTGCCAGCTCCGGGTGACATCCTCGAGCGGCCGCTGCGTCTTGAGTTGCCCATTGATACCGCCGGTACGGCAACCAACGAAAACAACACCGACTTTAACGAAATTCCCGATCACGAACTGGTTGATCAGAGTGCGCCGGATGACGACATCCCGGTCGACACCCCCCCCCAGTGGCAGGATTATCGGGTCCGCAACGGCGAAAACCTGACCGCTATTTTTAACAATCTCGGTCTCTCCACCACCACCCTCTACAAGGTGCTAGACGCGGACAACAAGAACTATCTGGCGCGCCTCAAGCCGGGCCAGAATATCGAGCTGCTGATCGATCAGGACAACATCCTGCAGCAACTCAAAATCCGCCTGAACATCAAGCAGACGCTGGTGATGGCACGCAGCGATGATGCCTATACCGCCTCCATGATCAATGAGAAGGTCGAGTGGCAACCGCAGCGTTACAACGGCGTGATCAACGGCAGCTTCTATGTCAGTGCCCGCAATGCGGGGATTCCGGCCAGCCATATCCAGAAAATTGCCAACCTGTTCCAGTGGCGAATGAATTTCGCCAAGGATCTGCAGAAGGGCGACAAGTTCAAAGTGCTGGTACGCCAGGAGACGGTGGAAGGCAAGAGCACTGGCAACAGCCAGCTGCTGGGTGTGGAAGTGACCAGCCAGGGCAAGACGGTGTCGGCCTGGCTCTCCGATGACGGCAACTATTACGACGGTCAGGGCAACAGTCTGGAGCGCGGATTCCGCCGCTACCCGACCCATAGCCGCTATCGGATCAGCTCCAATTTCAACCCGGCGCGCAAACATCCGGTAACCGGTATGGTGCGTCCTCACGAGGGCACTGACTTTGCGGTGCCGGTGGGCACGCCAGTGCTGGCGACCGGCGATGGTGTCGTCCAGAAGGCAACCAGCCACCCGCTGGCGGGCACTTATATCGTCATCAAGCATGGCCGTACTCTCTCTACCCGTTATCTGCACCTGAGCAAGCTGCTGGTCAAAACCGGTCAGCGAGTGAAGATGGGCGACAAGATCGGCCTCTCCGGCAACACAGGTCGCTCGACCGGTGCTCACCTGCACTACGAGCTGCGGATCAACAACCGCCCGGTCAATGCCATGACCGCCAAGCTGCCGATGGCTGAACCGCTCAGCGGCAAGGAGCGTCGTCAGTTCCTTGCCAAGGTGAAGAGCTACCGCAAGGAGCTGGCTGCGGGTTGATTCCTGTCGTCACCGCCTGAAATGAAAGGCCCCGCCAGATTGGCGGGGCCCTTTTACATGCACAGTGAGGGTTAATAACCCTTGTCGAAGTCGATTTTGCCATCCAGTGGCTGGCCATCGATAAAGCGGATGTAGTTGCGCACAAAGATCTGGGCCACATCATCCGGGAAGCTGTAGGCGCTGTTGTGGGGGGTGACGATGAGGTTGGGTTGGCCCCACAGTGGACTGTCGGCGGGCAGTGGCTCCTGCTCGAACACATCCAGCACCGCCATCGCCAGCTTGCCGGTACGCAGTGCGGTGAGCAAATCGCCAGAGTGCACGGCGCTGCCACGACCGACGTTGAACAGAATGGCGCCCGGTTTGCAGTGTTCGAAGCGGGCGGCATTGAACAGATGACGGGTATCGCGGGTGGCTGGCAGCACGCTGACGATGACATCGGCCTGCGCCAGCATCTTGTTGAGCGCAGGCAGTTGATAAACCTGATCAAATCCGGCCCGCTCCCGACCGCTGCGGCTGATGCCCAGCACCTTCATGCCAAAATGTTTGCCGGTGTGGGCGATATGCTGGCCAATGCTGCCGGTCCCCAGGATCAGCATGGTGCGCCCCTTGAGGCCCTGATAGGGGTGGCTTTGCCACAGTCGCTGTTTCTGCTGCTCCCGATAAAGGGGAATTTGGCGCATCAGGCTGAGCAGGTGACCAAAGACATACTCGCTCATCAGCGGGCCGAAGATGCCGCGCACATTGGTGAGCTGATAATCACGGCGACTGTCAGGGTCGAGCAGCACATCGACTCCCGCATAGGTGGACTGGAACCAGCTCAGCTTGTTGGCTTTGGGCAGCAGCGGTTTGGCGCGGGCCGGTTCGGCCATCAGAATGTGGGCTTCGCCAATCAGTTTTTCAGCATCGCCCGGATTATCGGCCCGCAGAATGCGCAGATGGGGGAGGTTGGCGGCCTTGAGCAGCCGTTCGTAGTGAGCATTATCCTGGCTGAGCAAAAGAAGGGTACGTTGGCTCATACTCTTGTTCCTTATCAGAATTTGCGGCGCAACAAGATGCCGCTCTCGACCCATCTTACCTGACTTCATATCGCAACATAGCCGACCAGGGCGCTTTTTCGTTTTCGCCGCGCCCCTCGTGGGCTACAATCTGCCCCACATTTTGCAAAGGATCCGACTCCAGTGTTTGGTGACAAGTTTTATAAGCGACTGGCCGAGCTACAGCCTTGGCAACAGACCGTCTACACCCTGGCGCTGGCAGAGCGCATGTACCCCAACTATGCCCTGTTCTGTCAGGCCTCCGGTTTTGGCAATGCTGGCGCTTTCCGGCATGCGCTGGATCAGATGTGGGTCTACCTCACCGTCAAGGGATCCCGGGTCAATCTGGGGGCCATTCTCGAAGAGTTCGAGTCTCACATTCCGGATCCCCGCAAGTTTGAATCCTACGGTGCCTATCCGGCGCTTGATGCCTGTGTTGCGCTGGGCTGCGCCTATAACTCGGTGATCTGCCGGGTTGGCGAAGAGGCCAACGATGCCTGTCATGCCTCAGTCGGTACTGTGGCCGGTTTTATCGAGCTGCTGGAAGAGCGGGATCTGACCGAAGAGGAGCTCTACGAGCACGAGTACATGGAAGCCGAGCTGGAGTTCCAGGTTGAACTGCTCAAGCGGGTTGCTCATGAGCGCGACAGCGATCGTATCCTGGCCATCAGAGTATTTGCCTCTCAGGATGGCGTCTCCAATATCGGGATCAGCCTGGAAGAGTAATCCTCTGCGGCACCTGATCGAAAAAGCTCCCGTTCGGGAGCTTTTTTTATGCCTGAAATTGTTCAGCAGCTTATGCCTGCTCTTCGGTGAGGGGTCTGACGCTCAGCACCGGGGCTGCGTCGATTTCGTCTGCATTCATCATGGCGGAGATGCGTTGCAGGGAGGAGAGCAGCAGGGTCTGCTCCCAGGTTTCAAGGGATTGAAAGCGTTGGATAAAGCGTTCTTGCAGCGGGGTCGGGGCCTGGGCCAGCAGGGCGCGGCCTGCGTCAGTCAGTGTCGCGTGAACCTTGCGTTTGTCGGTATTGCTGCGAACGCGCTGCACCAGTTGGCGGCTCTCCAATCGGTCCATGATGGTGGTGGCGGTGGCCTGGCTCATGTTGGTGTGATCGGCTAGCTGGCGCATGGAGATCTGTCCCAACTCGTCGATCCCTTTGAGCAGCAAGAGTTGCGGGGAGGTGAGCCCGGCTTCTTTGATCAAGCGCCTGGAGTGCATGTCGATGGCACGAATAATCTGGCGCAGGGCGACCAGCACTTCATCATGTTTTTCCATGGGGTGTGCGTCATTGGAGGGCTATGGAGAGGCGCAAAATTTTCCGCCTAATTCGTCTCAAGGTCAATATGGTTTTTGTTGTAATAATTTCTGCTCTAATTAATTTTGTGTTAGGTTGACGGGCATTTCACGGAATTCACCCTGACATTTGAGGAGCGAAATGATGAATGACGAGCTGGATATCAAGTCTCTGGTGGCCGAGTTACGTGTGGTCAGAGTGCGCTATGAACTGCCGGATACCTCGGCTTTTGTGCGCTATCAGCCTGCCTATGATGAAGACCCCAACAACCTCAAGGTACACCACTATGATGGTGAGTTACCCCTCTCTTGCAGTGAGACAGGTACTTTCAACCTAAAGGAGTTGGTGAACGAATTGCGCTACGCCTATGTGCTGGTGCACCTCTTTCCTGACGAAAGTGCCATGAACTTCTATCTGACCGGCCTCGATACCGGCCTGGCCCAGCTGGAGTTCATCGGTGGCTCTTACGACTTCAACCGCCTCTGGATCACCAGCGGTATCTCCAATCTGGGCGTCCCCATGGCCATCTTCCTTGGCAAGCGTCACGCCGTGAATGGCCAGCCCTCGGTTTCGCTGGTGGATCACCGCGAACAGGCGGCTGGCAAACTGGTCTATCGCGCCATCGGCGGGGCCGGTGATCATGTGGGCGAAGACTTTTTCAACAACGACTAAGGAGGCTGGATGCGAGCAAGCAAAGGGCTATTGAAAGGCCTCAACCCGACCATGGCCATGACGGCCCTCACCGTGATCACCCTGTTTTTGCTTTTTGGCGTATTTGTTCCCGATACCGCGGCCGCCTGGTTTGTCGGTGCCAAGGATCAGATTATTGCCGGGTTCAAGTGGTACTACATTCTGGTGGTCGCCCTGTACCTGTTCTTCGCTGTCTACCTGATGTTCAGCCGTTTTGGCAGCATCCGGCTGGGTGACGACGACCAGGTACCGGAGTTCGGCTACTTCGCCTGGTTCTCCATGCTTTTTAGCGCTGGCATGGGGATCGGTCTGGTGTTCTGGAGCATCGCCGAGCCTATGAACCATCTGCAGGGCAATCCGTTCATTACCGAAGGGATGACCCCGGAAGCGGCCCAGATCGCCATGCGCCTCACCTTTTTCCATTGGGGCCTGCACCCCTGGGCCATCTATGTGATCGTTGGCCTGTCGCTGGCCTTTTTCAGTTATCGTCGCAAGTTGCCGCTGGCTATTCGCTCCGTGCTTTACCCCATCCTCGGTGAGCGGATTTACGGTTTCTGGGGCCATGCGGCCGATGTGCTGGCGGTGTTCGGCACCGTGTTCGGAGTGGCGACCTCCCTTGGTCTGGGGGTCTCCCAGATGAATACCGGCCTCAACCAGATGTTCGGTATGGACGTATCGCAGTCCAACCAGCTCTGGCTGATTGGCGGCATCAGCCTGATCGCCACCCTGTCGGCGGTTTCCGGGGTCGGGCGCGGGGTGAAGATCCTCTCCGAGCTCAATATCTGGCTGAGTGTCTTCGTGCTCGCACTCTTTCTGGTGCTGGGGCCGACCACCTATATCCTCAACGCCTATGTGCAGAACATCGGTGATTACCTGCAGAACATCGTCAAACTGAGCTTCTGGACCAACACCGAGGCCAACGGCACCTCGGCCTGGCAGTCGAGCTGGACGGCGTTTTACTGGGGCTGGTGGATTGCCTGGGCGCCGTTTGTCGGCATGTTTATCGCCCGCATTTCCAAGGGGCGTACTATCCGCGAGTTTGTGCTCGGTGTGCTGCTGGTACCCTCGCTGCTCGGCATGTTCTGGCTCACCGTGTTTGGCGGTACGGCGATGAATCTGGAGTTGTTTGGTGGCGGCGGCGTGGTCGCGGCGGTCAATCAGGATGTGACGCTGGCGCTCTACAAGACGGTCGAGCTGCTGCACTGGGATACCTTCGGCTGGATCGCCAAGGCCGTGTTGACCCTGCTCATCTGCACCTACTTCATCACCTCCAGTGACTCGGGCACGCTGGTCATCACCACTCTGCTCTCCATCGGTGATCAGGAGCCGCCGGTACTGCACCGCGCCGTATGGGGTCTGGGGCAGGGGCTGGTTGCCGCTATCCTGCTGGTTTCCGGCGGCCTGGCGGCCTTGCAGGCGGCCAGCATCATAGCGGCGCTGCCGTTCTCGGTGATCATGTTGGCGATGTGCTATTCGCTGATGCTGGGGCTCAAGCAGGAGAGCCAGCGCCAGTTTGAGTACCGCCAGAATCTCAAGCGCCACGATGGCTCATCCCATATGAGCCTGATGGAGCGAATTGGTCCGGCATAACGGCACCAGCAGAGGTTAGCGCCCCTTCACATATAAACCTGGATGCAAAACGGCCGCCCTGGCGATGCTCTCCTTGCGGAGTTCATCATCAGGGCGGCCGTCTGTTATGGGGCCGAGGTTACTCCTCGATAAAGGTCCACTCATCCTTGATGCGGCTAATGGCATCAGTGCGCTTTTTGGCGAGCTGCTCCTTGATCTCTTCTCCCTTGTAACCGGCCGCCACTATCTCTTTCACCGGCACCGCCTGGGCGGCAGCCAGCGCTTCGGCCACATAGTCCGGCTCGGCGTAGACCCGCTCCTCGAAACCTGTGCGGCCGTGGAAGTCGGCGCGGCAGGCATCCAGCAGCTGGGCAAAGCGCTCGGGGCGACGCCAGGCATCAGCCTTGTCGAACACCTTGAGCAGGGTGGCGGGCTTGAGCTCAAAGGCGATATGGATGTGGGTGTGCAGATCGCTCACCAGCAGCGCCAGATCCCGGCACTCGTTGGGAACCCGGAACCGCTCGCACAGGGCGCGAATAAGCGGCAGCCCCTTCTGGCCATGACCGTGATGGCTTGGCCAGAACTCCTTGGGGGTTACTCCCTTGCCAAGGTCGTGGCAGAGGGCAGCAAAGCGGACGGTCAATTCCGGGGAGATCCGGCACGCCTGCTCCAGCACCATCAGGGTGTGGATGCCGGTGTCGATCTCCGGGTGCCACTTGGCCGGGGCGGGGACGCCGAACAGAGCGTCGATTTCGGGGAAGAGCGCCTTGAGGGCGCCGCACTGGCGCAGCACCTCGATAAAGATCTGCGGGGTCGGCCCCAGCAGCACCTTCTCCAGCTCCTTCCAGACTCGCTCCGGCGTGAGGTGGGCCAGCTCGCCAGCGGCCGTCATCTCGCTCATCAGGGAGAGAGTTTCCGGCGCTATGGTAAAGCCCTGAGCGTGGAAGCGGGCGGCGAAGCGGGCGACCCGCAAGATGCGCAGCGGATCTTCGGCAAAGGCGGGGGAGACGTGGCGCAGCAGCCGCTTTTCCAAATCCTCGATGCCACCGTAGGGATCGTGGAGCTGGCCCTGATCATCTTCGGCGATGGCGTTGATGGTGAGATCCCGGCGCAGCAGATCCTGCTCGAGCGTCACATCGGGGGCGGCGTGGCAGACAAAGCCGGTGTAGCCCTGACCCTGTTTGCGTTCGGTACGGGCGAGGGCATACTCCTGCTGGGTTTTGGGGTGAAGAAACACGGGAAAGTCGCGACCGACCTGGGTAAAACCCAACGCCAGCATCTGCTCCACGGTGGCGCCGACCACCAGATGATCCCTGTCGCCCTGCGGCAATCCCAGCAGGCGATCCCGTACTGCGCCCCCAACCAGATAAGTCTGCAAACCGTCTCTCCCGTCATCAATCGTGGGGCCGAGTATATCGTCTTTGTTACCGCTTTGCTGCCTGACCACCACCTGGCCGCAGTGCCAGTCAGCGTGGCTTTGACTTGGGCGGGACGAGGCCTTACGCTGCCGCACCAGACAGCTGGCGCTGTGCTGCGGGATGACTTTATGCCCGCGCAGGCCAGATGAGCCGAAGGAACCGCAGAGTTCCCCATATATCAACGACATGAGAACAACGTGAATCAATCAACCTTCGCAAGCCGGGTTCTGGAGTGGTATGAGCTTCATGGCCGCAAAACCCTGCCCTGGCAGCAGGAGAAGACCCCTTACCGGGTCTGGGTCTCGGAGATCATGCTGCAGCAGACTCAGGTCGCCACAGTCATCCCTTATTATCAGCGTTTTATGGCGCGCTTCCCCGATGTGGTGGCGCTGGCCGATGCCCCTGTCGACGAGGTGCTGCACCACTGGACCGGGCTTGGCTACTACGCCCGGGCCCGCAACCTGCACAAGGCGGCCCAGCAGATCCGCGATCATCACCATGGTCTCTTTCCCGAGCGCTTTGACGAGGTGATGGCGCTGCCGGGGATTGGTCGTTCTACCGCCGGGGCCGTGCTGTCGCTCTCTCTGGGTCAGCCCCACGCCATCCTTGATGGCAATGTGAAGCGGGTACTCACCCGCTGGCTGGCGCTGCCGGGCTGGCCCGGCCAAAAACAGGTGGAGAACGAGCTGTGGGAGATCGCCATCCGGCTGACCCCCAAACTGGGCGTGGCGCAATACAATCAGGCGATGATGGATATCGGGGCGACAATCTGCACCCGCAGCAAGCCTGCCTGTGATCGCTGTCCGGTGCGGGCCGATTGCCAGGGGCTGTCGCAAGGCAAGCCCACCGCCTATCCCAACAGCAAGCCCAAGAAGAGCATTCCGGCTCGCGATGGCATCATGCTGCTGATCCGCCATGGCGATGAGTTGCTGCTGGAGAAGCGGCCGCCACAGGGGATCTGGGGCGGGCTCTACTGCTTCCCGCAGGTTGCTTCGCTGGCGGAGGTGGATGGTCTGCTGGCGTCCCTCGGCCTGAGCCATCACGGTTATCGGGAACTGGCCGGTTTTCGCCATACCTTCAGCCACTTCCATCTCGATATTCAGCCGCTGCTGATTGACATTGATGAGGCGCAGCCGCTGCGGCTCATGGAAGCAGATAACCGACTCTGGTATAACTTATGCCATCCTGCCGAGGTGGGGCTGGCGGCCGCCACGGCCCGTCTGCTCGGCTATCCAGAGTTACAACCATAGAGGTCAACATGAGCCGTACTGTATTTTGCCAACGCCTGAAAAAAGAGGGCCCGGGTCTGGATTTCCAACTCTATCCCGGTGAGCTCGGCAAGCGGATTTTTGACAACATCAGCAAGGAAGCCTGGGCCGAGTGGCAGAAGAAGCAGGTGATGCTGATCAACGAGAAAAAGCTCAACATGATGAATCTTGAGCATCGCCAACTGCTGGAAAAAGAGATGGTCAGCTACCTGTTTGATGCAGGTGAAGTGCAGATCGAAGGTTACACCCCGCCTGCCCAGTAAGCTCTCCGGCTGTTGTACGTGTGAACAGGTGCGGGAATGGCGCCACACTGGCGTGACCGCTCCTGAAGTCGCAGCAAATGAATGATGGGCAGCTCTGCTGCCCGGTTTGAGGATCCTATGGGCCGAATTTTTTGGCTGCTGTGCACCCTGCTGTTTCTCTCTGCCTGCTCATCCTCCCCCAAGCCCAGCGGGAGTGAGGATGACGATCTGGTCAACGGCAAGGACATCCGCGGTTTTGAACACATGATCAGCGCGCTCTCCCATAACGTGAACGAGATATGGGGGCGGGAGGCGCTGTTTGCGGGCAAGTTTGACTACGTAAAATACACGGATCAGTACAAGAGTCGGGCCCACATCGATTTCTCCAGCGGCCACATCATGGTGGAGACGGTCTCGGGCATCGATCCCCGCGCTCACCTGCGTCGCGCCATCATTGAGACCCTGCTGACGCCGGACGATCCGGCCGAAGTGGATCTTTACTCCGACCGGGAAATTCTGACCGGCGGCGAGCCCTTCCTCTACGGTCAGGTGCTGGACAATCAGCGCCAGCCAATCCGCGCCTCCTGGCGCGCCGAGCGTTATGCCGATTACCTGCTCAACACGGCGATGAAGAAGCGCACTCTGGGTATTCGCACCATCTTCTTCGTCGATATACCCATGGTGGCCAACCATGAAGATCGACGGGGCTACAAGTATGCGGGGATCATCCGGGAAGCGTCGCGCAAATACGGCGTGCCGGAGAGCCTGATCTATGCGGTGATCAAGACCGAGAGCAGCTTCAACCCCTATGCGGTGAGCCATGCCAACGCTTATGGCCTGATGCAGGTGATCCCGGCTACCGCCGGTCGTGACGTCTATGTTCGGGTCAAGGGCAAGAACGGTCAGCCGACCCGGGAGGAGCTGTTCAACCCGGCCTACAACATCGATGTTGGTACCGCCTATCTGCACCTGTTGCAGACCGTCTATCTGGCGGATATCGAGGACCCGCGCTCCCGTCGCTATGCGGTGATCTCCGCCTATAACGGTGGCGCTGGCGGGGTGCTCAATACCTTCTCCAGCGATCGCAAGGCGGCGCCGGGCCGGATCAACCAGCTCTCCCCCGAGGCGGTCTATCAGGTGTTGACCGAGCAGCATCCCAAAGAGGAGGCGCGCCGTTACCTCTACAAGGTCAATCAGGCCGAGAAGGGGTTCAAGAGAGCCTTTGCCAGTCGGGCCGGTTAAGCGGTGACGCTGGGTTAACCATGCAAAAGGGCGCTTGATATCAAGCGCCCTTTTAACGTCTGGCCAGTTCGTCGTTGAAGTGGCCTTATTTGGCGATAAAGCCGCCCTTGGTCTGCGGGGCCGCGCCCACTTTCTCCAGGGTTTTCACTTCCACTTCGGTCTTGTTCCAGCTGTGGTCCACTTCACCACGGATGCGGATCTGATCATCCGGGCCCACTTCAGTGCCACGCCACACATCCTGATCCACTTCGACCTCCACCTCACCGCTGGCATCGCGGAACAGATAGTTCTCGCCGCCCAGGTGCTTGACCAGTTTCCCTTCCAGGGTGGCCCAGCTGTCATCGGCCAGATCTTTCAGTTGAGCAACGGAAACCTTGTTCTGTTCTTGCGGGCCGGTATAGGCCGCCATGGCAAAAGAGGAGACAGACATCAGGGTCAACAGTCCGATTACGCTTGCGCTTGCCTTGTTCATTTCATACTCCTGTCGTTGGTATGGGGGCATTGTGCCGGGGGGGGCGTGAAACAAGCGTGAAAGAAATAGGCTGGTGTGATTGTCTGTTTTGTGAGCGCAAGCGATTTCATCGGTGGCGGAACATGTGTGATTTCATCTGGAACTGTAATCTGTCGCCCTCACCAGAAGTCAGTGGCAGCAGACTCTTCCCATGCCTGTCGCCACTCGAGGAGAAGTCCGCAGGTCTCACCTGCTTAATCGAAGAGCATAACAATATGAAAAAATGGCTTGTTTGTTTATTGGGGTTAATGGCATTGACCGCGCAAGCGGCAGAGGGACGCCAACCTTTTTCCCGGGTCGTGATGTTTGGTGACAGCCTCTCCGACACCGGCAAGATGTACAAGAAGATGCGGGGATATCTCCCCTCCAGCCCACCCTACTTCAACGGGCGTTTCAGCAACGGCCCGGTGTGGCTGGAGCAGTTGGGTGACGAGCGTTTTCCCGGTCTGGTCGTGGCCAACGAGGCTGAAGGCGGTGCAACCGCGGTGGCCTATAACCATCTGGGGGCCCTGAATGGCTGGCTCGGTTTCTGGTCCTGGGATCCCAAATATCAGGTGATCAACAACCTCGATTACGAGATCGATCAGTTCCTGAAAAAGGACAAGTTCCGTCCCGATGATCTGGTGGTGATCTGGGTCGGTGCCAACGACTATCTGGCCTATGGCTGGAACACCGAGCGGGATGCGGATCGGGTGATCGATACCATCCGGCTGGCATCCAACCGGTTGGTGCTCAACGGCGCGCAGCAGATCCTGCTGTTCAACATTCCTGATCTGGGGCAGACCCCGTCAGCCCGCAGCATGAAGGTGGTGGAGAAGGTGCGCCATGTGGCCAGTTACCACAACCAGAAGTTGCAGAACCTCACTCGAGAGCTGGCTCCCCTTGGCATCGTGAAGCTGTTCGAAGTGGACAAGCAGTTTGATGAGATGATGCGCGATCCCCAGCTGTTCGGGCTGAGTGACACAGAACACGCTTGCTACGGTGGCGGCTATACGTGGAAGCCATTCTCCGGCAGCGCCGCCGAGGTCGCTGCGACCCCGGCTTTAAGTGTCTCCGAAAGAGTGGCTATTGCCGGTAACCCGATCCTGGCGCAGGCGGTGGTGAGCGGGCAAGCAAAAGGGCGAGCCGCAACTCTTAACTGCGATGAGCATATGTTCTGGGATCAGGTGCATCCGACCAAGACGGTGCACAAGGTACTGAGCCAGCGTGTTGCTGACTTTATCGATCAGCACTACGAGTTTGTTCGTCACTGATATCGCTTCGGGCCAGCATGTTGCTGGCCTTTTTCTCCTATCTGCCCTCATTTGTGCGTCTTTTTGCGTCACATTCAGTTCAAATAACAAACGTTTGTTGCTGTTTTTGTAACGTGGTTGCGTTAGAGTGTTTTTTGTTAATTGATATCAGTGACTTGAAAATAGGCTAACGTTGATATGCTGCGATCGCTTTTGGGTGGTTGCACCTATAAGACGAGGTGATATCAATCAACCTCCTCCTACATAAAGTTGCAGAGGCTCAAACATGAAAAAATCATTGATTACCTTGCTGGTTACCGGCTTGCTGGCGGCCAATGCCCAGGCTGCCGGTCAAGACAACACCTGGTATGGCGGCGCCAAACTGGGTTGGTCCAACTTCTACGGCATTGATGAAAGCAATGCCCTGACCCTTGGCAATGAGACCAACGATGCCTTGGGTGCAGGCGTGTTTGGCGGTTATCAGATCAACAAGAATCTGGGACTGGAGCTGGGTTACGACTATCTGGGCAATTACAAATACGATGCCACTACGGCGGCAGGCGCTTTCAGTGATGAAGTAAAAGCACAGCTGGCTCAACTGACCCTGAAACTGGGCTTCCCGGTTACCGATAATCTGGATCTGTATGGCCGTGTCGGTGGCGGTTATGGCTGGGCTGATACCAAGAGCGATGTCTACAAAGATGACAGCCGCTTTGTCATGGTCGGTGCACTGGGTGCCGAGTATGCGTTCAATCTCGACTGGGCCGCTCGCCTGGAGTACCAGTACACCACCCCGTATGGCAGCCGCGATGATACCGGTCTGAGAATGGATAACGGCCTGCTCTCACTGGCAGCGGTTTATCGCTTTGGTCAGGTTGCCCCTGTGGCGCCCGCCCCCGCTCCGGAACCTGCTCCTGCACCTGTGATGGTTGAGAAGCAGTTCACCCTGAGCTCCGATGTGCTGTTTGACTTCAACAAGGCGACCCTCAAGCCAGAGGCCAGTCAGGCACTGGATAGCCTCTATAGCCAGATTGAAGAAGCACGACCCAAAGATGGCGTGGCAACCGTAATTGGTCACACCGACCGTATTGGTTCCGATGCCTACAACCAGAAGCTCTCCGAACAGCGTGCCCAGACCGTTGCCAACTATCTGGTTGGTAAAGGGATCCCGGCCGCCAAGATCAATGTGGAAGGGCGTGGTAAATCCTCACCCGTTACCGGCGACAGCTGCGTCAGCAAGTCCAAGCGTGAGCTGATCGTCTGTCTGGCTCCGGATCGTCGTGTTGATGTGAAAGTCGAAGGTGTCAGCGAGGTGCAGGAGTAATCCTTCACACTGAGCAGAGTTCCACTGGGGCTGGAATGAACAGCCCCTGTCGGAGCAAGAGAGACCAAAAAGCCAGTCAGTTGATCTGACTGGCTTTTTACATTGGCATTGCGGTCGGGCAGGGGACTAAATCAGGAAGGGAGCGGCATCACCCGGTTGCGCCCCAGCTCCTTGGCCTTGTAGAGCAGCTTGTCGGTACGTTCGACCAGACAGTCTGCGCTCTCCTGACCATTGAACTCGCCCACGCCAAACGAGGCTGTGATGTGGTCGATGCGGCGGCCCGATTTGCGATCCAGAATCGACATCCGCTCGATAGCGCGGCGCATGCTCTCCGCCATCTGTCTGGCCAGCGCCAGCGAGCGATGGGGGACCAGCATGGCGAACTCCTCGCCACCCAGTCGATAGGCGGTGACCCCCTCCTTGCAGGCATCGCGCAGCCGTTTGCTGAAGGCGCGCAGCACCTGATCGCCGAGCAGGTGCCCATATTCGTCGTTGAAATTTTTGAACCGATCGATATCGGCGAGGATCAGCGAGAAGGGGTGCTGACTGCGGATCAACCCCTCCAGCTCCAGATCGAAGGCTCGGCGGTTGAGCAGGTTGGTGAGGGCATCCTCGTTGGCCAGTTTGCGGGTTTCGTTGAGCGCGGCACGCAGCTCCTTGATCTCCTTCTCGGCATTGCTGAGCTGGCTGCGAAAGTGCATGGTGGACATGCGTACATCCCGCGATTCGCGCACCAAGTCTCGCAAGATGCCCATGGTATCTTCCAGGCTCAGCCCCTCATCGTCGATCTTACTTAACTTGTCGAAGCTCTTGTCGAGCATCTCCTGAAACATACCGGTATCGGAGATGGCATCCTGCATGGAGTGGCCGAGCTCGTTGGCCATGGCTGCAAGGTTGAGCTTCATCGCCTCCATCTGCTGTTCGTCCTGCGCAGCCAGATATTGGTGATAAAGGCGCTCGCAGGTGGTGAGGGAGCAGGTTCCCTGCAGTTTGATGGCTTGATCGATCGCCTGGTTGAGTTCGGGCATGCTGGCCGAGACATAGTTGTACCAGAGGTGGTAGTTGTCCGGCGTAGTTGGGATTTGGTACTTGATCATCAGGGGAACTGCCTGCTTGAGATAGGCGGCAGATTGGGCAAATGTGTCCTTACTCATGAGTTCTGTGTCTCATCATGCCAGCGAACTGAAGATAGTATGACAGAGAGATTGGCCAAAAGGCAGCCGATGGATGCCATTCGCCCCCCCCTCCGATATAATGGCACCGTTACCACCTACCCTAAGGCCTGCTTATGTCTCAAAAAGATCCTTTCCTCGAACGCGAGGCCGAAAAATACGATAACCCCATCGCCAGTCGCGAGTTGATCCTGGAACTCATCAAGGGCCATGAAAAGCCCATGTCCCGTGAAGAGTTGGCCAAGGTCCTCAAGCTGAAAGATGAAGAGCCGTTGGAAGCCTTGCGTCGTCGTCTGCGCGCCATGGAGCGTGATGGACAACTGGTATTCACTCGCAACCAATGTTATGCCCTGCCGGATCGCCTGAATCTGGTCAAAGGTTATGTAATCGGCCACAAGGATGGCTTCGGTTTTCTGCGTCCGGAAGGTGGTGGTCCGGATCTGTATCTGAACAACCGAGAGATGCAACGCCTGATGCATGGCGATTACGTGCTGGTGCAGCCGACCGAGATCGACCGCAAGGGTCGTCAGGAAGCGCGTCTGGTGCGCCTGCTCAAGTCCCGTGAGGCAGACATTGTCGGCCGTTACTTCGTCGAGAATGGCGTTGGTTTCGTGGTGCCGGATGACAGCCGTATCGGCCAGGACATCATCATCCCGGAAGGGGAAAACAAAGGGGCTCGCCAGAGCCAGGTCGTGGTTGTGCGCATCAATCAGCGCGCCACCTCCCGCATCAATGCCGTCGGCACCGTACTGGAAGTGCTGGGCGAGAACATGGCGCCGGGCATGGAGATCGAAATTGCCCTGCGTACCCACGGTATCCCGCACACCTGGCCGGAAGAGGTGACCAAAGAGGTTGCCGGTCTCGGTGAGCAGGTGCCGGAGAAAGCCAAAGAGGGCCGCATCGACCTGCGCGCCCTGCCGCTGGTGACCATCGACGGGGAAGATGCCCGTGACTTCGATGACGCCGTCTTCTGTGAAGCCAAGCGTGGTGGCGGCTGGCGCCTGTGGGTGGCCATTGCTGACGTCTCCGCTTACGTGAAGCCCGGCACGGCGCTGGATGCCGAAGCGTATCAGCGCGGCAACTCCGTCTACTTCCCCGAGTTCGTGGTGCCCATGCTGCCGGAGGTGCTCTCCAACGGCTTGTGTTCCCTGAACCCGCAAGTTGACCGCCTCTGCATGGTGTGCGAGATGACCATCTCCGCCGCTGGCCGCATGTCCGGCTACAAGTTCTACGAAGCGGTAATGAACTCTCACGCCCGTCTGACCTACACCAAGGTTGCCGCGATCCTCGATGGCGATCCCAAGCTGCGCCAGCAGTATGATCCGCTGGTGGGCCATATCGAGGAGCTCAACAACCTCTACAAGGCGCTCAAGCATGCCCGCCATCAGCGCGGTGCGGTGGAGTTCGAGAGCGAGGAGACCCGCTTCATCTTCAACGCCCAGCGCAAGATCGACCGCATCGTGCCACTGGTGCGCAACGATGCCCACAAGATCATCGAAGAGTGCATGATCCAGGCGAACGTGGCCGCAGCTCGTTATATCGAGAAGAACGAAGCCTTTGCCCTGTTCCGGGTACACGATCGTCCTGGCGAAGAGCGTCTGACCGGTTTCCGCGACTTCCTGGCCGAACTGGGTCTGGAGCTCAAAGGCGGCTTCGAGCCCGAGCCGAAAGACTTTGCCGAGCTGGCTGCCAAGTTTGAAGGGCGACCGGATGCGGAGCTGCTCTCCACCATGCTGCTGCGCTCCATGCGTCAGGCCATCTATCAGGCTGACAACATCGGTCACTTCGGTCTGGCGTTGAAGTCCTACGCGCACTTCACCTCGCCAATCCGTCGCTATCCCGACCTGATCCTGCACCGGGCGATCAAGTATCAGACCGCCAAGGAGCAACAGGGCAACCTGCGCCACAAGTGGACCCCGAGCGGTGGTTATCACTACCAGCTGGAAGAAGTGGACCCGATGGGCGAGCACTGCTCCATGACCGAACGCCGTGCCGACGATGCCACTCGCGACGTGGCCGACTGGCTCAAGTGCGAGTACATGCTGGATCACGTGGGTGACGAGTTCGACGGCGTCATCGCCAGCGTCACCGGCTTTGGCTTCTTCGTCCGTCTGGCGGAGATCCATATCGATGGTCTGGTGCACGTCAGCACCCTCACCAACGACTACTACCAGTTTGATCCCCTGCACATGCAGCTGATCGGCGAGAACTTCCGCCGTCGCTACCGTCTGGGTGACAAGGTGCGGGTCAAGGTGATGGGCGTGAACCTGGATGATCGCAAGATCGACTTCGTGATGGTGGAAGAGCCGCTCAAGGCCACCGGCAAGAACGCCAAAGAGATGGCGCGCAAGCAGGCCGAGATCAAGAAAGAGAAGGCCAAGAGCGCCCAGCGCCACGAAAAACGTAAAGAGGGCAAGGATCACGGCAAATCCGACAAGGGTGGCCGCGCCAAACCGAGCAACAGACGACCGAGCAAAAAGGCTCGCGATAAGGCCAAGAGCACTAAATGAGTACAGAACTGATCTACGGCATTCACGCTGTCACCGCGCTGCTGGAGCGCACCCCGGAGCGTTTCATCGAGGTATGGGCGCTCAAGGGGCGGGATGACGACCGGCTGCAACCTCTGCTGGCCGAGCTGGAGTCCCTCGGCCTCAAGGTGCAGAGCGTGAACCGCAAGACCCTTGATGACAAAGCGGAAGGCAACAATCACCAGGGCATCATGGCCCGGGTGAAAGAGGCGCCGAAGCTCGCCGAGCACGATCTGGCCAGCCTGCTGGACGAGTTGGCGGCACAACAGAGCCAGCCCTTCCTGCTGGTGCTGGATGGCGTGACCGATCCGCACAATCTCGGCGCCTGCCTGCGCAGCGCCGATGCTGCCGGGGCTCATGCTGTCATCGTGCCGCGGGACAAGGCCACCGGCCTGACCCCGATCGTGCGCAAGGTCGCCTGTGGCGCCGCTGAAGTGGTGCCGTTGATTCAGGTCACCAACCTGGCCCGCACCCTGCGCGAATTGCAGGAGCGTGGCGTCTGGATTGTCGGCACCGCTGGTGAGGCCGATCACGACCTCTATCAGGCCAAACTGACCGGCCCGATGGCGCTGGTGATGGGTGCCGAAGGTAAAGGTATGCGTCGCCTGACCCGCGAACATTGCGACGAGCTGGTGAGCATCCCGATGGCAGGGGCGGTATCCAGCCTCAACGTCTCGGTGGCAACCGGCGTTTGCCTGTTTGAAGCCGTGCGTCAGCGTCGCGGTTAATCATGCTGACTGACAGACCCCCCTTCGATTGGGCGCAGGTTGCAGATAAAGAGGAGGCCGCGCGCCTCCTCTCTTTTGCCCGCCCGCTGACCCTCAGCCCGAAAAGCTGCCTCTGGCATGCCGGCGACAGCCCGGATCTGCTGGTCAGGGTGGAGCAGGGGCTGCTGCGGGCCAAGCTGGTGCTGGAGGATGGCCGCGAGTACATCAAGGAGTTCTACTGGGAGGGGGACGAGTTTCTCGACTTCCACCACCTGCTTAGTGGCGAGCCGGCCCGCTACAGTGTGGAGGCGCTGGAGTCTTGCCGTCTGCAGCTGTTCAGTCTGGCCGACCTGCGCCAGCTGCCCGGCTGGCCGCGCTGGTACCAGCATCTGTTGGAGGTGCAGCTGCGCATCAAGGAGGAGAAGGAGCAGTTGCTGCTGACCGGTAGCCCGCAGGCGCGCTATCAGCACTTTCTGGACAGCTTTCCCGCGCTTGATGCCAGAGTGCCCGATCACCAGATCGCCGCCTATCTCGGTATCACGCCCATCAGTCTGAGCCGCATTCGCAAACGGCTGAAAGAACTTAACAAAGGTTAATGCAGGGCGCTGGCGCCACGATTATGCTGGCAGGCCGAACTGATAAGGAGTTGCCGATGAACTGGATCCTGAAACCCTGGTCTGAGCTGACCACTGACGAGTTGTATGAGTTGCTGGCGCTGCGGGCCGAGGTGTTCGTGGTGGAGCAGACCTGTCCCTTTCAGGATCTGGATGGACTGGACCGCCGCGAAGGGGTCTGGCACCTGCTCGGCTATCAGGGCGAGCTGCTGGCCGCCTATGCGCGGATCATGGCGCCCGGCATCGGTGATGAGAGCGGTGCAGCCATCGGTCGGGTGGTGACCTCACCCAAGGCGCGTGGCGGTGGTCTTGGTCACCAGCTGATCGGCGAGGCGGTCAAGGCGTGCGAGGCGCGCTGGCCGACTCACAGCATCTGGCTGGGGGCACAGGCTCATCTGCAGGGCTTCTACGGCCAACACGGTTTTGTGGCGGAAGGGGAAGGCTATCTCGAAGATGATATCCCCCATATGGGGATGCGCAGAGTGGTGGCATAACCACTCGTCAGAGTGATTCAGAATGCAGAAGGGCCATCCCGCGGGATGGCCCTTCTCTTTATCGCCAGGCGATCACTTCTTCTTTTTCTTCTTGGCGGACTTCTTCTTGTCGACCGGCTTTTTCTTCTTCACCGGTACCCGCGCTTCCTTGTGTTTCGGGCGCAGCTCGTCGATCACCCGGCGCTTGAGGCGCTCTTCGGTGTAGCGTTCGATCTTGGCGACCATCGCCATGTCGTGGGCTTCCACCAGGCTGATGGCACAGCCACGGTTGCCAGCGCGGCCGGTACGGCCGATCCGGTGGACGTAGACATCGGCGCCGTAGGGCATGTCGTAGTTGATGACATGGCTGACGTTCGGCAGGTCGATGCCGCGGGCGGCGACGTCGGTGGCGATCAGGAAGGGTACTTCCCCTTCGTGGAACTTGCGGATCGACTCGATACGCTTGCTCTGCTCCATTTCGCCACGGATCCAGGCGCAGGAGATACCCGCCGCCTGCAGCTGGCCGGAGAGCTCCGCCAGACGCTCACGAGTCTTGACGAAGATAATGGCTTTCTGGGTTTCCGGATCTTTCAGGATATGGGTCAGCAGCGCCAGCTTGTGGGCGGCGTCATCAGCCAGATGGATCCACTGGGTGATGGGGCGACGTTCGCTGCGGGGCGGCTCGGCGTGCAGCTCCACCGGATCCTTGAGGATCTCGTTGGCGAACTTCTCAAGGCCGACCCCTTCCAGGGTGGCGGAGAAGAGCATGGTGTGCTTGCGGTAGCGCGCTTCGGCCACGATGCGGTTCACATCCTTGATAAAGCCCATGTCCAGCATGCGGTCCGCTTCATCCAGCACCAGCACTTCGATGTCGTGGCTCTCGAACTCCTCTTTCTCGATGTACTCGAGCAGACGGCCCGGGGTGGCGACCACGATGTCGGTGGTCTTGGTCAGAGCAGGCAACTGCTCTTCATGGCTGACGCCGCCGATGATGGTCTCGATGCTGAGGTTGGTGTGAGCCGCCAGCGCCTTGGCGTGTGCGGTCACCTGCAGCGCCAACTCGCGGGTCGGGGTCAGGATCAGCATGCGGCAGGGGCCCGGCTTGCGGCGCGGGAAGTCCAGCAGGTGCTGGAGTGCCGGCAGCAGGAAAGAGGCGGTCTTGCCGGTACCGGTTGGAGCGGATGCCAGAATATCGCGGCCGTCCAGGGCTGGCTCCAGCACCATCTGCTGGATGGTGGTGGGGCGGGTGAATCCCATCTCGGCCAAGGCCCGGTTGAGGGCTGGGTGCAGGTCGAAATCATCAAAGGACTGGCTCATGGCAATACTCGGTCATTAAGGAAACGGCAGATTATAGGCGATTATCTCGTCGGCTCCTATTGGTGAGTGTGTCTTAGCCGCTATAATCGCCCACCATTTTTGCAGATGACGGGGGCCAGATGGGACGTAGTCGCGGATTTACCTTCAAACAGTTCCATATCAATCACGATCGCTGCGCCATGAAGGTGGGCACCGATGGCATTTTGCTCGGTGCCTGGGCGCCGATCGAACAGGCGCATCGAGTGCTCGATATCGGCACCGGCAGCGGCCTGATCGCCCTGATGCTGGCCCAACGCAGCAGATCTGACTGCCGTCTTGATGCGGTCGAGCTGGATATTAATGCGGCCAGTCAGGCGCGGGAGAATGCGGCTGCTTCTCCCTGGGCCGATCGGGTGACCGTCATAGAGAGTGCCATTCAGGATTATCAGGCCGACCCTTATGATCTTGTCGTCTCCAACCCTCCCTATTTCGTGGCAGGCCAGTCATTTAGCGATCCGGCGCGGGCGTTGGCCCGCCATACCGGCGCCCTCGACAGCCCCGCATTACTGGCGGCCTGCGATCGTTTGCTGAGCCCGAACGGGCAGGTGGCGCTGGTGCTGCCGACGGCGATGGCCGATGAAATTTTATGCATTTCGGCGAATTATGATCTGCATGGCATTTGTTATACAGCTGTTATCACCAGAGAGGGTAAAGAGGCAAATCGTGTTTTATTGCTACTTGGCAGAGGATTAAACAGGTGTGAGAGGGGTGAAATTGTGATCCATTCTGCTGATGGGGCCTATTCCGACAGATATATCCAACTGACCAACCCCTTCTATTTGAAGATGTAAATTTCGTCTTGAACTATTTTTTCACGCCATTATGCTGGTTCCAGATCGAGCGCCCGCTCCAGACCAGCTAAAACCACTGGTTGCGATGAAAAAACATGCGGGGCTCTTTTTTTATACCCCCTGAACACACCCGGTCAGCGACCGATAAAAACTATAACAAGCAATAATTTACAAGACAGACGAGGTTGAACTTGACGAAATCACTCACATTGTCCGATGTACTCGGATTAGGGTTTATGACCTTCGCCTTCTATCTGGGCGCCGGTAACATCATTTTCCCGCCGTTGGCCGGTTACATGGCTGGTGAGCACCTCTCCCTGGCGATGTTTGGCTTCCTGGTCACTGCCGTGGGCCTGCCTCTGGTGACCATTCTGGCCGTGGCGAAAGCCGGTAACGGCTGGGCTGGCATGACCAAGCTGCTGCCTGCCGGTGTCGCGACTGCGCTGGCCGTTGCCATCTATATCATCATCGGCCCGGCCTTTGCCGCGCCCCGTACCGGTCTGGTTGCCTACGAGATGGGCCTCAAGCCGTTCATCGGTGACATGGGGCAAGCGGGTCTGGCTGCCTATACCGTGATCTTCTTTGGTGTGGCCATTCTGGTTTCCATGAACCAGGGCAAGCTGATGGACGCCATCGGCAAATACCTGACTCCGGTACTGATGCTGCTGCTGCTGACTCTGGCGGTCGGGGTATTCGTAGCGCCGCAAGGCTCCATGCCTGATGCGTCCGGTGACTACCAGAACAGCCCCTTCGTGAAAGGGATCCTGGAAGGCTACAACACCATGGACACCCTGGCGTCTTTGATGTTTGGCGCCCTGATCGTCGATCTGCTGCGCCAGAAAGGCATCAACGATTACAAGAGCCAGTTCAAGTATCTGGCCATTGCCGGCCTCATCTCTGCCGTTGGTCTGAGCGTGGTGTACGTCTCCCTGTTCCAGCTGGGTAACACTGCAGCCGGTGTGGCGACTGATGTCAGCAATGGTGGCGCCATCGTCAACGCCTACGTACTGAGCCTGTTTGGTCAGCCGGGTCAGTTCATTCTGGCGGCCATCATCACTCTGGCGTGCTTCACCACTGCCGTGGGCCTGATCTCTGCCTGTTCCGATTTCTTCCACAATCTGACCGGCATGGCTTACAAGAAGCTGGTGGTGTTGCTGGGCGTTATCTGTGCCGTGGTGGCCAACGTGGGCCTGAGCCAGTTGATCAGCCTCTCCATTCCGGTGCTGGTTGCCATCTATCCGGTTGCCGTGGCGCTGGTGTTGGTCACCTTCCTGAAGGGTTACTTCGGCCGTCCCCGTCTGGTGTTCCGTGGCGTGTTGATGGTTGCCTTCCTGTTCGGGTGCCTGGATGGTCTGGGTGCTGCCGGTATGAAGATGGATGCGTTTGCCTTCCTGCCGCTGTTCGACAAGGGCCTCGCCTGGCTGATGCCGACCCTGCTGGCCTGCGTAGTTGGCGTGATGGTGCGTCCGACCGAGATGGCTGCCGAAGCTGCCTGATCACGCCTGATGTGATATTGCCAAGAGCCTGCCCCGTGCAGGCTCTTTTGTTTTTTGTGAGCCTCGCATTTCACCTCGCTTTGCTGCCGTAATTGTCACCGTACGCAGATAGCACCTGAGCAGCCGTATTTGGCCGCTATAACCTGTCCCCCCCTTCTCACCTCCCATACGCCACATGCGACACCTGTTTATGGAGCGCTGAGTTATTCGGCGATTAATTCCACAGCGGTAAATTGTTTCAAGATATTAATTGGTGATTGAGATCGAACTCCTCTTCTTTATGCTAAAGGTGGTGCGCCTCATCCGGTCCGCGGGCCGTGTGGGGGCGAGAGGTATTGTTACCGGTTATCTGCCAGGCAGTGGGTGCAATCAATAACAAGCTGATAAGGCAGATGAGGTTGAGTTTGACGAAATCATTGAAGTTGTCCGATGTATTCGGATTGGGGTTTATGACGTTTGCCTTCTATCTGGGGGCAGGCAATATCATTTTTCCGCCGCTGGCCGGTTTTATGGCCGGTGAGCATCTGCTGGCCGCCATGTGCGGCTTTTTGCTAACGGCAGTGGGCTTGCCGCTGATCACCCTGATTGCGGTGGCCAAGGGGAGTTCGGGGGGCGGCGCGAGTGGCTGGACCGGAATGACCCGCTATCTGCCCGCCGGGGGGGCGATGGCGCTGGCCATCGCCATCTATATCATCATGGGACCCGCCTTTGCCATTCCCCGCACCGGTCTGGTCGCCTACGAGATGGGGCTCAAGCCCTGGCTTGGCGATACCGGTCATGCGGGGCTGCTGATCTACACCCTGAGTTTCTTTGCGCTGGTGATCCTGGTGGCGCTCGATCGGGGCAAGCTGCTCGATGCGGTCGGCAAGTATCTGACCCCAGCCCTGATGGCGATGCTGCTTATTCTGGCGGTCGGGGTCTTTATGACACCGCAGGGCACCATGCCTGATGCCAGCGGTGAGTACATAGATGCAGCCCTGACCAAAGGAATGCTGGAGGGCTACAACACCATGGATACCCTGGCCTCCCTGATGTTTGGCGCCCTGATCATAGGTCTGCTGCGTCAGAAGGGGATCGAGGATTATCGCAGTCAGTTCAAATATCTGACCATTGCAGGCTTGATCTCGGCGGTCGGGTTGTCGGCGGTGTATGTCTCGCTCTTTCAGCTGGGCAACAGTGCCGGTGGGGTGGCGAGCGATATCAGCAATGGTGGGGCCATCGTCAATGCCTACGTCCTGAGTCTGTTTGGTCAACCGGGCCAGTTTATTCTGGCTGCCATCATCACCCTGGCCTGTTTTACCAGTGCGGTCGGCCTGCTCTGTGCCGGTGCCGACTACTTCCATGGCCTTACAGGTTGGGCCTATCGCAACTGGGTCATGCTGCTGGGGGCGCTCTGTGCACTGGTGGCCAATGTGGGGCTGAGCGAGCTGATCGGCCTCTCGATTCCGGTGCTGGTGGCCATCTATCCGGTTGCCATCGCGCTGGTGCTGGTGACTTTCCTCAAGGGATGGTTTGCCCAGCCACGGCTGGCGTTTCGCGGCGTGCTGACGGTCGCCTTTCTGTTTGGTTGCCTCGATGGGCTGGGGGCTGCCGGGATGGCGATGGACGGCTTTGCCTTCCTGCCGCTGTTCGACAAGGGGCTTGCCTGGCTGCTGCCGACTCTGCTGGCCTGCATCGTCGGCATCCTGGTGCGACCAAGCGGGAAGTTGGCGGCCGAAGCGGCTTGATTCAGGATCAACGAGATAGCAAAGAGGCCAGCATCTGCTGGCCTCTTCTGTTTCTGCCGGATCCGTTACCGGATCAGATTTGCGGGCCTGACGGCTTGGGTTTGCCCTCCAGACCATACCAGTGGGTTTCTACCCGTCCGGCATGCCACTCGAAGGTGCCCCAAGGCTGCTTGGCTTCCCAGCGCGGGAAGTTGATGAGCACCCGGTTATCTTCGTACTTGTAGAGGGAAGTGCTGATCTGAATGTCCGACAGGATCAACAGCAGGGCCCAGCAGATGAAAAGCCATTTCAATGCTTTCCACATAGGGTTACTCGAAGCAGATTTCGATAGTGGCGCGACCGAAATCCGATTCGAACGGCATCATGATCTTGGTGCCATCGGCACGGTGGGTAATGGTGTGGTTGGGGCCGGAGACGATGATGGGGGTCGCCATGTCAAACTCGTAGCCCTTCTCACCCAGCATCCGCTTGGCACCGCCGGTCACCATGTTGGTGATTTCACCGACCATGTCGGTCACCTCTTCGTTGATGTTGGCGGGCGCTTCCCCCAGCATGCGGCGCATGATCTCCAGCGCCAGCCCCTTCTCGAAGCTGATGGAGAGGGAACCACGGGTCTGCGGGCCGACCATGCCGATCAGGCCGGAGACGTCACCGCGCGCCAGCTCATCCATCTTGCGTTTCGGTTTGCCCGGTTTGAGTTCCAGCTGTGCCATGGTCGAGAGCACATTGAGCAGGGATAGCAGGAACGGATTTACAAAATCAGCCTTCATGATGACTTCCTACAGTGGGCGTACAACGGGCACATTGGCCATGTGCCTCTATCGTCTTATTGGTAATAGTAAAACCATGCAAGTGGGCCTGCTCGGAAAACGCGCTATCGATCGCCGTATCGTGAAGCTCGACCACATCCCCGCACTCGTCGCAGATCAACAACTGCATCGGGTGAGCGTGATCGAAGTGGCAGCAGAAGATAAACGCGTTGAGAGATTCCACCTTGTGAGCAAAGCCCTGTTCGAGCAAAAAATCGAGTGCCCGATAGACGGTTGGCGGCTTGGCATTGGCTTCGGTTTGTTGCAGCTGGGCCAACAAATCATAGGCGCTGATGGCGTTGCCGTGTGCCGCCAGCAGGCGAAATACCTGACGTCGGGTCGGGGTGAAGCGGATCCCTCGCTGTATACAGAGTCGCTCGGCTCGTTGTAAAAGTTGGTCTTGATTCATGATCGCGCAGATACCCTTTCTATTAGCCGGATACTATCACAGGGCCTCGCATGGCGCGGCGACAAAATTCATTTTCTGGGGCTGCTTCACGTTGTGATAAAATCCGCCCCTTTCTTTAGCCAACCCGGATGATTTTTATGCAGGCGCAGCGTTTTTCCATTGCCCCCATGCTGGACTGGACTGATCGGCATTGCCGTTACTTTCATCGACTGATGAGCCGCCAGACCTTGCTCTATACCGAAATGGTGACCACCGGCGCCATCATCCATGGCAAGGGGGATTATCTGGGTTACAGCGAGCAGGAGCACCCCATCTCCCTGCAACTGGGTGGCAGCAATCCGGCCGATCTGGCGCGCTGTGCCAAGCTGGCCGAGGAGCGCGGCTATGACGAGGTGAACATCAACGTCGGTTGCCCCTCCGATCGGGTGCAGAACGGTCGCTTTGGCGCCTGCCTGATGGGTGAACCGGCGCTGGTGGCTGACTGCGTCAAGGCGATGCGCGATGTGGTCGATATTCCGGTAACGGTGAAGACCCGTATCGGCATCGATGATCAGGACTCCTACGAATTTCTGCAGACCTTTATCGAACAGGTGCGCGATGCCGGTTGCGACACCTTCATCGTCCATGCCCGCAAGGCCTGGCTGAGCGGCCTTAGCCCCAAGGAGAACCGCGAGATCCCGCCGCTCGATTATCCTCGCGTCTATCGGGTCAAGCAGGATTACCCGGAGCTGACCATTGCCCTCAACGGCGGTGTTACCTCCATGGAGCAGACTCTCGCGCACCTGCAACACGTTGATGGCGTCATGATGGGGCGCGAAGCCTATCAGAACCCCTACATTCTGGCGCAGGTAGACAACCTGGTGTTCGGCCAGAACAACGCCGTGCCGAGCCGCCATGAGGTGGTGCGGATGATGCTGCCCTATATCGAGCAGGAGCTGGCCAAGGGCAACTACCTCTCCCACATGACCCGCCACATGCTGGGTCTGTTCCAGAATATGCAGGGGGCCCGCGCCTGGCGCCGTCACCTGAGCGAGAATGCCTGCAAACCGGGCGCCGGTATTCAGGTGGTGCTGGATGCCATGGCCAAGGTGCCGGAGTTTGCCGCCAGCGAGACGGCCGAATAAGCCAGTTGTGCCAAGGCAAGAGCAACAAAAAGCGCGTCAGTTGACGCGCTTTTTTTATTACTGTCGCTTCAATATCTGAACTGGTTGATCAGCCGCGAGAGATCCTGCAGCCGCTCTACCAGCAGGGTGATGCCATCGAGGGCCAGCCTGCTGTTGTCGGCGGTGTGGCTGGCCAGCTGGTGGATCTGGTGTACCCCTTCATCGAGGGTCGCCGTGACGTCGGCCTGCTGACTCACCGCCTGGGCGATCTCGTCGCTGGTGCGGGTTACCTGCCCCAGCATCCGGTTGATCTGGGTGAGCACGTCGGCGGTGGTGCCCGCGTGCTGCTGGCAGCGTACCGAGGTCTGCGCCCCTTGTGTCATCCCGTCCGACAGCTGTCGTGTAGTCTGTTGCAGCGCCTGGATCATCTCGTGGATCTCGCTGGTCGAGGCGCGGGTCTTCTGGGCCAGCGCCCTCACTTCATCCGCCACCACGGCAAAACCGCGCCCCTGTTCGCCAGCCCGGGCAGCCTCGATGGCCGCATTGAGGGCGAGCAGGTTGGTCTGGTCGGCGATTTGACTGATCACCTCCAGAATACCGCTGATCTTCTGGCTGTCGCTGGTGAGCTGGGCCAGCACGGCGTGGTTGGCATCCAGCTCCTGATGGAGTTGGTTGACGGCGGAGCGGGTGGTCGCCAATGCTTGCAGCCCCTCGTCGGAGACCTGCTGTACCTCTATGACCAGATTGCTTGCCTCATGGGCACTGTGGGCCACATCCCGAATGGAGTGGCTCAGCTCGGTGATGGCGGTCGCCAGCTGCTCGCTATGGGCGCGCTGCTGCTGCAGATGAGTATCAATGGTCTGGATATTGCCCCGGTCATCTTCGGCTGCCTGCAGGATCTGCTGGTTGGTGTCGGCGCTGCGCCCGACCACGGCCTTGAGCTCGGCCTGCTTCATCCGCAGGGCCAGTTCGACGGCCGCCAGGGTGTCGCGCCGTCGGGTGTAGAGCACCTGACAGAGGCGGGTTCCCTTATCTTGATCGGCAAGGGTGAGCAGATGAGACAGCCGTTGCTGCAATCGCCAGCCGTGGATTGCCTGTGCCAACAGCAACAAGGCGGTGGGCAGCAGCCATAACAGGTTGCCGGTGGCAAAGGTAGCAAGAGTGGTGAGCAAGGCAGAAGCGGAGAGGCAGAGGGTCAGCTGACCCGGTTCAATGTGAAAGCGGCTCAGCCAGGGAAGCGCCTTGCCGCTTCGCAGCAGGCCATAGAGCTGCTCGGCCCAGGCCACATCGCTGGCGGCGGGTTTGGTGCGCACTGACTGGAACTCGACGATCTCCTTCTGCGCATTGAGGATCGGGGTGACGTAAGCGTTTACCCAATAGAACTGACCGCTTTTGGCGCGGTTCTTGACCAGCCCCATCCAGCTTTTGCCCTGTCGCAGCCGCTGCCACATGTCGGCGAAGGCCGCCTTGGGCATGTCGGGGTGTCGCACCAGATTGTGGGGTACCCCTTCCATTTCGGCCGCACCATACCCGGCCACATCACAGAAGTGCTGGTTGGCATAGGTAATATGACTGGCGGGATCCGTGGTCGAGATGAGTGCGATGTTGTCGGGGAAGTGTATCTCCCCCTCCTGATGGAGTTTGGTCATGTGTCGTTCCTGAAAAAGCCAAATAACTGATAACTATGTTTTTTATTGTCGTTCTCAGTTAATCATTCTAAGGCTCTTCAGTGACCCGAACTTGGCTTGGGTCAATTAATCAACACAATGAATTGATGAAGTGAGGGTCAGCTGGCCGGTGTGAAATCGTGAACTTCACCCTTTCTTGGGGCGAGGCGAGGATCATCATCTTTGTACTCATGTACAAGCTGCATGGTTTTGCAGAAGCTGGCCTGCTTGTCGTACTCCTGACGAGCCAACTCGATGGCCCGTTCGGCCCGGCGCCGCTCCATCTTGTCAGACTTGCGATCGCTGAACTGTTGCTGCTGATGCAGCATCCAGCCGACAAACTCTTGCTGGCATTGAGATTCGCTGTTGGCCTGAGCAGGCAGGGTCCACAATAACGAGAGCAGTATCAAATAACGCATGTCTGACTGGGCATTGAAGATTAATTGAACAGAAGGGGCGGCATTTTAGGCTGGAAATCGGGGTGTTAACAGTATCAATAGCGAGGCCTTGCGGGGCCTCGCATCGTTGTGGCCGGTGTCAGTGTTTGACGAGGTAGAGTTGGCGGCTGTAGGCCACATCTTCCGGGTTGTTGATGGGGTAGCCCTTGAGCCATGGCTTGATGAGGCGGGCATTGGTGTACTGGTAGATGGGGGCGATGGGGGCCTGATCCAGCAGGATCGCTTCCGCCTCGCCAAACAGCTTGCTGCGGCTGGCGGTATCCTGAGTGCTGGCAGCCTCTGCCAGCAGCTGGTCATAACGGGCATTGGCAAAGCCTGCCATATTGCCGCTGTGACGGGAGCCCCACAGGCCGAGGAACGCTGACGGGTCGTTGTAATCGGCGACCCAGGAGGAGCGGATCACCTCGAACTGACCGCTCTGGCGACTGTCGAGATAGGTTTTCCACTCCTGATTGGTCAGCTCGACCTCGGCGCCCAGCTTCTGCTTCCACATGCTGGCAATCGCCAGTGCCATCTTCTTGTGAATTTCCGCGGTGTTGTAGAGCAGGGTCAGCTTGAGCGGCTTGTCCGGGCCGTAACCGGCCTCCTTGAGCAGGGCCTTGGCCTTGCTGTCCAGCGTCGGTTGGCTGCTGGTGGAGAGCAGGTTGGCGGCCGGGGTAAAGCTGGTGGTCACATCCGGAGTGAAGTGATAAGCCGGTTTCTCGCCAGTGCCGAGCACCTTGTCGGCGATCAGGGCGCGATCGATGGTGTAGGAGAGCGCCTTGCGTACCCGCACATCGTTCAGTGGTGCCTGACGGGTATTGAAAGCGTAGTAGTAGGTACCGAGCTGATCCGGGGTGTAGACCTCATTCGGGATCTGCTGCTTCAGCTTGTCGTACTGCTCCTTGGGGAAGGATTCGGTGATATGCAGATCGCCAGCCAGGTAGCGGTTGGTCGCCGCGCTCTCCTGATTGATCGGCATGAAGATCACCTTGGTCAATACGGTATGGGCCCGATCCCAGTAATAAGGGTTGGGGGTCAGCTCCAGCTTCTCGTTGACCACCCGGTTGTTCAGCACAAAGGCACCGTTGCCCACCAGTTTGCCGGGTTGGGTCCACTGGTTGCCGTACTGCTCGATGCTGGCCTGATGGAGCGGCGACAGGCTGGGGTGGCTCAGCAGGTTCAGGAAGTAGGGTACCGGCTGGGAGAGGGTCACCTGCAGGGTGTGGTCATCGAGGGCCTTGACCCCCAGCTCGCTGGCAGGCAATTTGCCAGCGACTATCTCGTCCACCTTGTCGAAACGGGCCAGTTGGGCAAACCAGGCGAAGGTGGCCGCCTCTTTCGGGTCGACCAGCTTGCGCCAGCCGTAGACGAAGTCGCCGGCCTTGACCGGATCGCCGTTGGACCAGCGCGCATCCGGGCGCAGATGGAAGGTAAAGAACTGGTTGCCCTTGTTCTCCCAGCTGGCCGCCACCCCGGCAACCGGTTTGCCATCCGGCCCCTGGGTCAGCAGCCCCTCGAACAGATCCCGCAGTACCTGCAACTCCGGCAGGCCGACCAGCTTGAGCGGGCTCAGGCTCGCAGGTTCATCCTTGAGGTGGCGAACGACAATCTGCTCGGCGGCGAGTTGTGTTCCGGCGGGAATATCGGCAGCCTGGACAGCAGCACAGCCCAGCAGGGCCAGCAAGGGGCTCCATCCTTTCATGGGTCGGATCCTTCAAATAGTGTGAAGCGGGGAGAAAACTCGGCGAGAAAATATCGCCGACAGATGGGAAATCATGATATCCCGTTTGCTGGTCTGACCGCCAGCATTCGACTCTCACTCCCAATCGGGGTAGAAGAGCGTTCCCGGCGTCTGTGCAGTTCAATGTGGTGAGGAGTGTCAAACGATGAAAGCATGGTTATTGCTGGCCTGTGTGTTGAGCCAGGGTGCCTGGGCGTTGGCCCCGTGCCAGAGCGACACGGCGGTGGGCAACTGGTGCGAGATCGGCATCGATGCCTTGCACCCGACTCAGGGGGGCGTCGGCCAGATGCAGGTCGATGCGACCCAGGCCACATTGGCGGGCATGAGCGCAAAGCAGCTCGACAAGTTGATGAAAAAGAAAGAGATCCCCGTGGTGATTGCGCCGGATGGCAGCTACTGGCTGGTGGACAGGCACCATCTCACCAAGGCGCTGTGGCAGCAGGGCGTCAAGGATGCCCGGGTCAAGGTGATTGGCCGCCTGCAGGACAAGGCCAACTTCTGGAGCCAGATGCAGAACAACCATTGGGCCTGGCTCAAGGATGAGAAGGGGCAACCACTGACCCCGGAGCAGTTGCCGACCAGTATCGACAAGCTGCCTGATTACCCCTATCGCACCCTCGCCGGACTGCTGCAGAATGCGGGCTACTTTCGCAAGGACAAACAGGTCTATTTCGTCGAGTTTGCCTGGGCCAGCTGGCTCGGCAAGCAGATGCAATGGATGCCGGTGGACAGCGCCAATCTGGCGGCTCGACTGCAACAGGCCAAACGGCTCGCCTGCGGCAGCGATGCCAAGGATCTACCCGGTTATCCCGGCAAGCAGTGCAGCCTCAACCAGTCCAAAAGCGCGCAGTGAGTGGATGAGCGATGACGGCATCCAGAGCATGCCGGAGATAAAAGAGGGCGACCCCGGGGTCGCCCTTATGCTGTCAGCTACTGGTTAGCGGTGGTCACTCATGGCGCTCCGCCCAGCGGGCAGCCGCCTGCTCAAGCAGGGCGACTTCGCCTTGCTGGATCAGCGGTAGCAGATCGTTGACCTGTTGATCCGGCAAATCCCACCAGGCGAGGGCCTGTAGCCGGGCAATCTCCTCCTCGCCAAAGCGCATCCGCACCACCTTGGCCGGGGTGCCCGCCACCATGGCATAGGGCGGCACATCCTGATTGACCAGCGAGCGGGCGGCGATGATGGCACCGTCGCCGATGGTGACGCCGGGCATGATCATCGCCTCCATGCCGATCCAGACATCGTTACCGATGCGGGTATCGCCTGCGGGGCGGTAGCTGCGCTGGAGCGCCGCCAGATCGGCGAACGGATAGGTGCTGATGAAGGCCGTGTTGTGGGTGTGGTTGCCCCCCATGATGATCTTTACCCCGGCGGCAATCTGCACATAGTCGCCGATATGGAGACGGTCGATATGCCAGAGCGGCTCCCAGCCGGTTTCCGGGCTGCGGCTGAAGGGATCGCCATGGAGGTAGCGTATCGCCACCTCTTCGAAGGGGCCATCCCAGGCACCCGAGTAGTAGCTGTGCTGCCCCTTGAGGCAGATATTGGGGTTGGTCACCGTCAGGTGCAGGTATTCGACCTGCGACCAGTGTTGGCAGGTGTTCATGCTGGTACTCCTTTGCTGAATGGATCGGATGGGTTGCGTTCGCTTGAGCGCAGCTAATAGATCCAGACCAGCATGCGGGGCACGCAGAGCAGGGAGCAGCCCAGCATCTGCGGGAGGCGTGGTCGCATTGTGGTGTGCTCCAAAGAAGGGTGTAAGGGCGCGATCATAAAGTCGGGCGCCGGGTTTGCCAAGGTTGCGCAGAGATCCTGCACTAACCCTCTGGTTGATATTTATTCTCAATTAGCCATGATAACACTCCCACCATGACGGACTCGGGAGAGCGAGATGACACCGCAAAGTTGGCAACGATACATGCTGGAGGCGGAGCGTGCCTGGCAGGCCGGTTCGCTGGGGGCGGCGATCTGCTTTTATCAGCAGGCGCTGGGGGATGTTTACGAGATGACCCAGGTCGAGTTGACCGAACTGGCCACCATGCGGGTCGCCACCTGTCACCGGCTGGCTGACTTCTGGCGGGCGATGGATGAGCCGACTTACGAGCTGCGCTACCTGAAGCTTGCCTCCGAGCTGGTGACTGCGCTGGTGCCGCAGTGCCCGAACCGGGAGTGCGAGGCGCTGATCAGCGAGCTGGGTTGCTGCCGTGGAGCCCTGCTCGCCTTTCTCAAGCGTCACCCCAATCCGGAAATTGCCCGGCTGATCCAGCTGCAGGACAAGGTGCAGGGCTGCGAGCTGATCGGCCGTTTTCGCCTCAACTGAACGGATGTGGGCGCGGCTCAGCCTCGCCGTTTGAGTTTCTGGGCGATGCGTTGCTGCGCCTCTTCCCCTTGCAGTGCCTGGGCGAAGGCGCGCGCCTCCAGATCGATGACAAAGTGCACCGCCTGTTTAAGCTCCTGTTTCAGCAGCGCCTTGCTCTTTTGCAGCGCTCTGGGCGGCTTGGCCGCCAGCTTCAGCCCCTGCTCGCGGGCAAGGGAGAGCAATCCATCGGCCGCCACTACCTTGTTGGCCAGCCCTAATCGCAGCGCCTCTTCGGCATCAATCGCCTCGGCCAGCAGCAACAGCTCGGCCGCCTTGAGGTGCCCCACCAGACGCGGCAGCAGCAGGCTGGAGGCGAACTCCGGCACCAGCCCCAACTCGACGAAAGGAAGCTGCAAGCGGGCATTATCCGCCAGATAGACCAGATCGCAGTGCAGCAAAATGGTGGTGCCAATCCCCACCGCCGGGCCTGCAACGGCAGCGATCACGGGTTTGGGGAAATCGGCCAGGGTGTGGAGGAACTGCAGGATGGGGTCGTCGGGCTCCAGCGAGCTCTTGCCCATAAAGTCGGCCAGATCATTGCCCGCGGTAAAGCAATCCTGCTGCCCCTGCAACAGCAGGACATGCACCTCCTCATCGGCTGCCGCCTCTCGCAGCGCTGCCACCAGTTGCTTATAGAGCTCGGTATTGAGGGCGTTGCGCTTGTCGGGGCGGTTGAGGGTCAGGGTGAGCAAGCCATCCTGCTGCTCGGCAATGAGAATGGGGGCCATGTCTAAATCCTTGTTATTGAAAGGTGCAAAAAAGGTTGCTGCTGGGGTAACCTTGGCGCCGTTTAACAACATCATAAAAGGATTTCAACCATGTTTAAACGTGCGTTTTATTCTCTGCTGGTTCTGGGTATGACGGCGCCTGCACTGGCCAAGGTCGAGGCTGTCGACGGTTATGTGCGCCTGTTGCCGCCGGGCTCCCCCAACACTGCCGCCTTTATGGTGCTCAAGAATGACGCCGACCAGCCGGTCAAGCTGGTGGCGGCGGCTTCTGCTGCGGCCGGGCGTGCCGAGCTGCACACTCATCTGCACGAAAATGGCGTGATGAAGATGCGTCAGGTCGAGAATATCGAGATCCCGGCCAAGGGCGAAGCGGTGCTGAAACCGGGCAGCCTGCACATCATGCTGTTCGAGGTGGGCACGCTCTCCGAGCAGACCCCTTTCCCGCTCACCCTCACCATGGATGATGGTCAGAAGCTGGATCTGTCACTGCCGGTGAAGCCGATTGAGCCGATGGCAGAGATGAAGCATATGAAGCACTGACATTTGTCGTCGTTTGTTCAGGATTGACGCTGGGTATTTTGGCTGCACCGAGTAAAATAGTGCTCTTTTCCATGTATGCAAGAGGAAGTGACGTAATGAAAAAGACGCTGATTGCCGGTTTTGTGCTGGCTCTGTGCAGCCAGAGTGCCATGGCCGCTGACGACTGGCGTTTTGCCGCCGGTGCCGATGTATGGGCCGCCAAGGGCAGTGGTCAGGCTTATGGCACCAGTGCTGATGGCAGCTATGACGACAGCTACAACTGGAACGGCTATCTGCAACTGGAACACGGCATCATCTTCCTGCCGAACGCCAAGTTTGAAGTCTCCGATTTCAGCACCTCTGGCGGCAACTTCAAGAACGATCTGACTGCCTACGATCTGAGCCTCTACTACCGTCTGTTCAACAACGATCTGTTCAAGATCGATCTGGGTATGACCGGCCGTCACTACGATGGCGAGCAGGTCTACTTCGGTCGCAAGGGTTATGACGAAGATACCCTGATGGCCTATGCCGGCAGCGAAGTGAAGATCCCGGGCACCGGCATCGCCTTCTTCGGCGATCTGCGCACTCACGATGCGGACAACTATGACTACCGTCTGGGTGGTTCCTACAAGTTCTCCTCCATGCCGATCAAGCTGCGTGCCGGCTGGCGTGAAGCCAAGGTCGACTTCGCCAATATCGACCAGTCTGTCGATGGCTGGTTCATGGGCGGCGAATTCACTTTCTAATCTGACGTTGTCTGACAACGGGGGTGATATTCTTCGCCAACATCTATCAGAGCATTCTGTCTGTCGATGGCTGGTTCATGGGCGGTGAATTCACTTTCTAATCTGACCGTCAACTGACGACGAGGAGCGATAATGGGCCACATCATAGTGACAGGTGCCGGTTCTGGTCTCGGCCGGGCGCTGACCATAGGTCTGGTTGAGCGGGGCCACCAGGTCTCCATGATGGGGCGCCGTTATCAGCGACTGCAGGAGCAGGAACAACTGCTCGGCAGCGCGGTGATCGGCATCGCCGCCGATCTGGCGCACCATGAAGAGGTCGACGTCGCCTTCGCCGCTGCGGTGGAGTGGGGGGGGCTGCCCGACATGGTGATCCACTGCGCCGGGGTGGGCGAGTTTGGCCCGGTCGGTGTCTACACCGCCGAGCAGATCCGCCGGGTGGTGGAGAGCAACCTTATCTCCACCATTCTGGTGGCCCAGCAAACGGTGCGGCTTATCGGTGAGAAAGGCGGAGTACTGGCGAATGTGCTCTCCTCCGCCGCTCAGGTGGGCAAGGCTAACGAGAGCCTCTACTGCGCCTCCAAATGGGGGATGCGCGGCTTTCTCGAATCCTTGCGTGCCGAGCTGAAAGGCTCGCCACTGCGGCTGGTCAACCTCTACCCGAGCGGGATCCGCAGCGAATTCTGGGATAACTCGGATCACGTCGACCCGAGCGGTTTCATGACCCCGGAAGATGCGGCGGCCTATATGCTCGACGCGCTGGAAGCCAGAAGCAGTTGCCACGTGACAGATCTCTTTATCGGTCGTAATCCCTGAGGCGAAACCCGCCATCCGGTTGCCGTCGTCAGAACATACAGAAACAAAAAGCGCGCCAAATGGCGCGCTTTTTTATATCGGGAAGAGGGCGGAATTAACGGCTCAGCTTGGCCTTGAGCATGGCGATGATGTCGCTGATGGCCACTTCCTGCTTCTCGCCGGTGCGGCGGCACTTGTACTCCACCACACCGTTGTCCAGACCGCGATCGCCGATGACGATGGCGTGCGGGATGCCCAGCAGCTCCATGTCGGCAAACATCACGCCCGGGCGCTCTTTACGGTCGTCGAACAGCACGTCCACACCAGCGGCTTTCAGCTCGGCGTAGAACTGCTGTGCCTGCTCGGCCACGCGCTCGGATTTGTGCATGTTCATCGGCACGATGGCCACTTCGAACGGAGCGATGGCGTCCGGCCAGATGATGCCGTACTGGTCGTTGTTCTGCTCGATGGCGGCGGCCACCAGACGGGAAACCCCGATACCGTAGCAACCCATCTCCATAGTAACGGACTTGCCAGCTTCGTTCAGCACGCTCGCCTTCATCGCTTCGGAGTATTTGGTACCCAGCTGGAAGATGTGGCCCACTTCGATACCGCGCTTGAGCAGCAGCTTGCCCTGGCCGCACGGGCTCGGGTCGCCTTCTACCACGTTGCGCAGGTCGGCAACTTCGTAAGAAGCGATGTCGCGATCCCAGTTGGCACCGGTCAGGTGGAAGCCGGTCTCGTTGGCGCCGCAGACGAAGTCCGCCAGATGGGCGGCGCTGCGATCGACGATGATGCGACCGGCAAAGCCGACCGGGCCGATGGAGCCTGCATCGCAACCGGCGGCAGCTTTGATCTGCTCGTCGTTGGCGAAGGTCAGCGGGTTAGCCACGCCAGAGAGCTTCTCAGCCTTGATTTCGTTCAGCTCGTGGTCGCCACGTAGTACCAGCGCAATGACGGCCTGCTTGCCGTGCTCATCTTCCTCTGCCAGTACCAGCAGGGTCTTGGCGATGGCGGTCGGAGCCACGTTCAGGAAGGCAGCCACTTCGTCGATGGTGTGGACGTTCGGGGTGGCAACCTTGGTCAGGGCTGCGGTGGCGGCAGCGCGCTCACCAGCCGGTGCCAGCGCTTCGGCCATCTCGATGTTGGCGGCGTAATCGGAGCTATCGGAGAAGGCGATCAGATCTTCACCGCTCTCGGCCAGCACCTGGAATTCGTGGGAACCGGTACCACCGATGGAGCCGGTATCGGCCTGCACCGGACGGAAGTTCAGACCCATGCGGGTGAAAGCCTTGCAGTAGGCGGCGTGCATCTTCTCGTAGGTATCGACCAGAGATTCCTTGTCGATGTGGAAGGAGTAAGCATCCTTCATCAGGAATTCGCGGCCACGCATCACGCCGAAACGGGGGCGTACTTCGTCGCGGAACTTGGTCTGGATCTGGTAGAGGTTGAGCGGCAGCTGCTTGTAGCTGTTCACTTCGTAACGCACCAGCGCAGTGATCACCTCTTCGTGGGTCGGGCCCAGCACGAAGGGACGGTTGTGGCGGTCGGTCAGACGGCACAGCTCGGGACCGTAGTCATCCCAGCGGCCGGACTCCTGCCACAGCTCGGCGGGTTGAACCACCGGCATAGAGACTTCGACGGCACCAGCATTGTTCATCTCTTCGCGAACAATGTTCTCGATTTTCTTCAGTACCCGCAGACCGGTTGGCAACCAGGCATACATGCCGGAGGCCAGTTTACGGATCATCCCGGCGCGCAGCATCAGCTGGTGGCTGACAACTTCAGCGTCGGAGGGGGTTTCCTTGAGAGTGGAAAGCAGATATTGGCTGGTACGCATCGCGGTAGACCTTAGCTAGAACGGGCGCGGGGCCCAGGATAATTTCAAGGGCGGAATTTTAACAGGCTGGGCGTTATGGCCCAAGGGCTAAATTTGCCGCAACCCGAAAGGTGGCAACGCCCGGCAGATAGCCTGGTGCAATGACCATTGCAACAAGCAGGCTTTTTATGCCTGCAATTTGGCCGGATCTCCGCTAAACTCTGCCACCTTTTCTCGATGGGCATGGCTTTTCCGCGTCCATCACCCCCCATTTTTAGTACTTTTGGAGCCGCTCATGCCGTTAGTGGGACATCAACACCAGATCGAGATCCTGGAACTGACCGACAAAGGAGATGGCAAAGGACGCCTGTTCGATCGCCCCCTGTTTGTCGAAGGTCTGCTGCCCGGTGAGCAGGCGCTGGTGGAGCTGACCGAGGTCAAGCCGAACTATCTGCACGGCAAGGTTGCCGAGCTGCTCCAGCCCTCCGCCGATCGGGTTGCCGATTTCTGCCCCAACACCGAGTGTGGTGGCTGTCAGGTGCGCCCGCTGGCCTATCCGGCCCAGCTCAAGCTCAAGCAGGCACTGGTGCAGAGCGCACTGGAACAGGTCGGGCTGGGTGATACTCCGGTCAAGGATATCCTTGGCATGGAAAGCCCGTTCGCCTATCGCAACAAGGCGCAATATGCGGTGCGTGGCTGCGATGTCGGTGCCGAGATCGGTTTTTATCGCAAGCACTCCCACGATCTCATCCCCGCTGATGACTGTGCGGTGCAGGATCCGCTGCACGTCGAGCTCAACGCCCGGGTGCGCAACTGGATGCGCGCGCACGACATCGCCGCCTATGACGAAGTAAACCACAGCGGCTGCGTGCGTAACCTGATAACCCGCAAGGGCTTCAAGAGCGGCGAGCTGATGGTGGTGCTGGTCACTTTGGGCGAGGAGTTACCGTTCGAAGCCGAGCTGTTGGCGAGCTTAAGCGATCTGCCGGTCACTACCCTGGTGCAGAACATCAACGATGAGCGCACCAACCGCATTCTGGGGGCCACCAACCGGGTGCTGCTCGGCGAAGGGGTGATCCGCGACAAGATCCACGAACTCGAGTTCGAGATCTCGCCGCTCTCCTTCTTCCAGAACAACCCGACCCAGACCGATGTGCTCTACTCCAGCGCCCTCGATTATGCCGAGCTGACCGGTAACGAGACGGTGTTCGACATCTATTGCGGTATCGGCACCATCTCCCTGTTCCTGGCTGGCAAGGCCGCCAAGGTCGTCGGGATCGAGTCGGTGGAGAGCGCCATCAGCGATGCCCGTCGCAACGCCGCCCTCAACGGTATCGAGCACACCGAATTCCACGTTGGCAAGGCCGAGCAGCTGATGCCCGAGCTGCACGCCCAAGGCGTGACAGCTGACGTGGTGGTAATGGATCCGCCCCGCAAAGGCTGTGACAAGGCGGTGCTGCAGACCCTGGTCGCCATGGCGCCCCGCCGTCTGGTCTATGTCTCCTGCAACCCGCAGACTTTGGCCCGCGACCTTGCCTGGCTGGTCAAGCAGGGCTTCGTGCTGGATGAAGTGCAACCGGTCGATATGTTCCCGCACTCCATGCATGTGGAAGCGGTTGCCCGCCTGAGCCTGCCCGCCCAGGCATAAGTCGCCCCGACTCTTGCCCATAAAAAACGACGCCAGCTGGCGTCGTTTTTTTCTATCTGATACTCGCAGGTTGATGTGCTCAACCTTGCTTGCGCACCTCGGCGGCGATCTGGTCGAGCAGCTGTTGCCAGCCCTGACCCAGTTCGTTCACCAGTGCGTTGTAGCCATCGGCTGGCAGTACCCGCTCCTGACGGAAGGGGGCATCGCGCAACACGGTGCCATCTTCCGCCAGCAGGCGCCAGCGGCCGCTCAGCACGGCGCTGCCGTCATGACGGCCCTGAAAGCGCTCCACCAGAATGGTCAGCACCGGCCCCTTGCGGGCGCCATCCTGCCGCACCACCCAGCCCGGCAGGCGGGTGGAGAGGCCATTGAGGGTGAGCTGGTTGAGCTGATCGTCCAGCGCACCGGCCCAGCGATGGTACTCGGTGAAGTGCAGCTCTTGTCCTTCCAGCTGATAGACCAGGCTGATCCGGTCGAGCTGGCTGGCCAGCGCCACCGGGCGCAGCACCAGCTGGTGCT
>NZ_JRJY01000006.1:61132-68539 GCF_000801015.1 Aeromonas sp. ZOR0001
GGGGCCGTCACGGGTTGCTGGCTGTCTGCATCGAGCGAGTAGTAGTGCAGGCTTGGTTGGCTGCTGCAACCCGCCAGCAGGCCCAGCAGGGCCAGCGTCAGGATCTCTTTTTTCATTGTTTGCCTCGCTTGGGCTCAGGATCCGATGGATGCGCGCGATCGAAGATCAGCGAGCTGGGCTGCTCGTTGAGGGAGTGCACCAGCGGCTGCAGTTCGCGCATCAACTGATTGAGGGTCTGCACCGACTGACGCAGGTCCTGATTGGTCTGCGACTGGGCATCATAGGCCTGCAGGGTCTCCTGCAACTGCTTGAGGCTCTCGTTGAGCGAGGCGGGCAGCTGCTGGGTAGAATCCTTGGCGGTGAGCTTGTTCAGGTTGGCGCTGACTGCACTGATGTTCTTCAGGGTGCCATCCAGGGTGGTGAGTGACCCGTTGACCTTGGTCAGGGTGGTCGCCATGTCCATGTCGACAAACTTGTCGAGGATGAGGTTCACCTTGCGCTCGATCTGATCCAGCCCGCCCTGCACGGTGGGGAAGACCTGATAACCGGCCAGCTTGGCCTGTTCGAAACGTGGCGCGTCCGGATAGAAGTTGAGGTCGATGATCTTGCCGCCAGTCAGCAGGCTCGAGGTCTTGAGGCTGGCACGCAACCCCTCCTTGAACTGCTTGCCGAACAGGGCACGCCACTGATCCTTCTCCGCCTTGGCATAGCGGTGGGAGAGGCGCTGCACCTCGATGCGAGCCAGCACCGGGATCTGGCGGCTCTTGAAGATCTGCACGCCCTTGTCCTCAATGAGGTAGGGGGCGGAGATGACGGTACCGACCCGGATACCGCGATACTGCACCGCCGCGCCCGGGTGCAGGCCACCCACGTTGTCATCGAACAGGAAGACGTAGTCGATGAACTGATCCAGGCTACCGGCCAGCACGCTCGCCTCATCCTGGAACAGGGTGAACCCTTCCATCTGTTTGACCGGTTCGCCAGGCGCCCAGCCGGGTGGCAGACCCATGGTGATGCCGCCATCGATCAGACTCTCCAGCGAATCCATCTTCACCTTCATCCCCTCGCTGCTCATGGAGACCTCGAAGCCCGGGGTCATCCAGAAGCGGGAGTTGCTGCTCACCAGAATGTCATAGGGGGCGTGGATGAAGATTTGATACTGCATCTCGCTCTTCTCGGGCAGGAACTTCGCCTCTTCTACCTGACCTATGGTGAAGCCCTGATAGTTGATGGGGGAGCCTTCCCCCAGCGCGCGGGTGTCGCGGCTGCTGAGGGTGAGACGCAGCCCCTTGGCATCGAGGGAGGCGAGCGGCGGTTTGTCGAGCATGGCGTATTCATCCCGCGCCCGACCTTTCTTGCCGGGGGCGAGTTCGATATAGGCGCCGGAGAGCAGGGTGCTCAGGCCCGACACCCCTTCACGGCCCACTCTGGGTTTGACCACCCAGAACTGGCTGTCACCGCGCAGCATGCCGGAGGCGGCATTGGTCAGCCGTCCTTTCAGCACGGCATGGCTGTAGTCATCGCTCAGCTCGACGGCCTCGATGCGGCCGACGTCCACTTCGCGGGAGCGGATCACCGTCTTGCCAGCGACTATGCCCTCGGCAGTGGCGACTGTCAGGGTGAAACTGGGGCCCTGGGAGTACCAGTGCTGGAACAGCATCCAGAGACCGATGAACAGCGCCAGCAGGGGCACCATCCAGATTGCGGCGGCAGAGCTCAGAAAGTCAGAGCCCGGTTTCCACCTTTTTTTACGCTCACTCACGTTCGCGTTCTCCTTGTTGTAAATCCCAGATCAGGCGGGAGTCGAAACTCATGGCGGCGACCATGGTGATCAGCACCACACCTGCAAATGCGACGGCCGCAGGGCCGGGATAGATGGTCATCAGATTGTCGAGCCGGATCAGGCCCGCCAGAATGGCCACCACGAAGACGTCGATCATCGACCAGCGTCCGACAAATTCGGTCATGCGATAGAGTTTGAGCTTGCCGAGGGGGGAGGTGACATTGCCGCGCTGCACCATATAGCAAAGCCAGAATAGCGCCAGTATTTTCACCAGCGGCACCACCACGCTGGCGAAAAAGATCACCGCCGCTATGGGGTAGGAGCCCATGGCCCAGAGCAGCACCACACCGCCGAGGATGGTGGAGGGGCTGTCATCACCGAGAAACACCGTATCCATGATGGGATAGACGTTGGCCGGAATGTAGAGAATGGCGGAGGTAAACAGCAGCGCCCAGGTACGGTTCAGGCCGCCCGGCTTGCGGGCATGCAGCTTGCCGCCGCAGCGGGAGCAGCTGTGGCTGCCCACCTCGCTCAGAGCGCCACAGATATGGCAGCCCACCAGGCCGGATTCCAGCGCGCCCGCTTCCGGGTCGATATCCCGTGACTCGGTTGGGCCGAACAGCCGCTGCCACAGCCACATCTGATCAAGCGAGGAGATCATCTTGATGAGCAGCACGGTGTAACCGACGAAAGCCCAGAATGACAGCCCCATCTTGATGTCGGCCATCCCCATCAGCTTGACCAGCGAGATGAGCACCCCCACCAGAAAGACATCCACCATCAGCCAGGGTTTGATCCGGCAGAGCAGACGGCCGAGGGAGCGCAGGGCATTGCTGTGCAGATCTTTATCGACCCGCCACAGCACCAGCATGATGGATCCCATATAGACCAGCGGCAGGCCGATCAGGGTCAGGCTCAGTACCGCGCCGAGAAACAGATAGCCCTCATCCACCAGGGTGGTGATGCTCTGCAAAAAGGTCATCTCCTGGCCCACTCCTTTGGCCGAGAAGGACATAAAGGTAAAGGCATTGGCGAGCACGAACATGATGAGTGCCGCGAACCCGTAGGAGATCGGCAGCAACTCCTGCTGTGGCAGGTGGCGACTCAGGGTGTGTCCGCAACGGGGGCAGCAGCTGGCCTGTCCCACCTCGAGCGGTGTGGCCGGTATCAGCAGGTCACACTCTTCGCAGGCAGTGGCATCATGGACATAGGTGGTGTGGTGTTGGTGTGAAACCGGATGCAAGATAAAACCCCAGATAAGGCCCGTGGTAGAGCCAGAGCTGGCGATTATCGCAGTTGTGCTGGTCAGCGACCAGCCCCCGGAGGCCGCTATTGCTGGCGGGAGTGAGAATGACTTTGACAAGCCAGTGCCCATTTAGCACAATCAAACGCCACTTTTTTTTTCCGCGGGACAATAATTTATGACAACTGAATCCCCCAGCTACTCCACGATTGAGCAAGCCTTCTCCCTCGGGAACGGGCAAGATTCTGCCCTCAACTGGTTGCGCAAGAACCGCAGTCAGGTCGCTATTTTTCTGGTGAGCGGCATCAAGCTGGAAGGCACCATCAGCGGGTTCGACCAGTACAGCGTGCTGCTGACCGATGCTCATGGTAACCAGCAGCTGGTCTACAAGGCCAAGATCTCCACCATCGCCATGCACACCGGCCGTCCGCAGGTGAATATCCAGCGTGCTCGCAAGCCGCGTGTCTCCATGGCGCCGCGCCCCCACGGTGCGCCGGGTCGTTATGACGACAATCAGGGCGGCGGCAACAACGAGTAATCGTCTGCCCCGCACGCCCCGTTGACGCGCCCTGCGTCAGCGGCTGACGGAACCTGCTCTCATTTTCATTCATGTCCCGTATGAGAGTCGGTTCCGGTTATCGCCCCTTGCAGGGCGATATTTTTTCCGCACTACGCCGTTATGCCGACTGGTTGACCCTCTTTGACCATGCAGGTCTGCATACCCGCTGCTTCTCCGGCCTGTACCCCGATACAGGTATCTTCAAACACCAGACAGCCTGATGGCTCGACCCCCAGCTTGCTGGCGACCAGCAGGAAGGTGTCCGGATTGGGCTTGTGCAACTCCACATCGTCTGCGGTGACCACCACGGAGAAGTAGCGATCCAGCCCGGTGTTGCGCAGCACTGCCTCGGCGTTGACGCGAGGCGAGCCGGTGCCGATCCCCATCGGGATGACGCCATGATAGCGCTCGACCAGCGCCTGCATGGCCGGAAAGACGGTCGCCTTATGCAGGTTGGCCACATAGTGGGCGGTCTTGCAGCGGGTGACGTCGAGCGGATCGAGGGGGATCTGCTGCTCCTGTGCGACCAGCAGGGCTATCTTGCGGCTCGGCATGCCACCCAGCTCATAGAACCAGTCGGCGTCGAAGTGAAAGCCAAACTCGCGGGCGGTGTGCTCCCAGGCGGCGAGGTGCAGCGGCATGGAGTCGACCAGGGTGCCATCAAGGTCAAAGACCAGGCCTTGGAATCCGGAAAGCGTCATGGTGCGGGTCAGTCTCTGAAAAAAGGGAACCCATTCTAGCCAGTGGCTCCCCGCCTCGCCATCACCTAGCTGGTGAGAAACGCTTGCCCCCACATTTGTGACTGAAAATAGACGGGGGTGAGCTGGGCCGGATCGAGTTGATATTTGGGGGCAAGCTGTTCCAGCAGGGCCCAGTTACCCTGTTCATAGGTGCTGACCAGCTGAAACAGATGAAAGAGTGGCCCTTCGTGCAGTTCGAGGGCGCGCTGCACGCTCTTGGGCAGGTGGGCCATCAACGGATCTGACAGCAGGGAGCCATCGAGCACCAGTCCCACCAGAAAGGCCCAGCTTGCCTCCGCTTTACCGAGGGCGGTGAGGGCAATCAACTCGCAGAAGCGGCCGCGGGCGATGGCCATGCGGGTGCAGGCCTCCGGCATGTGCTGGCTCACCCGGGCCAGACCGTTGATCAGCACGAACTTGCGGATCTCCTGCTCCCCCAGATAGGAGAGGGCGCGGGGTACCGAGGTGATGGGGGCGGCATGATCGAAGCCGGGGGCGTTGACGTAGGTGAGCAGCAGGCCGGGCAGCCAGGCATCCTGCTCCAGCAGGCGAGCTACCTGGGCGAAGGAGAACTCCTCGTGGCAGATGAGCTGGAGGATCTGCTGTACCAGCGCCATATCGGGCTGATTGGCTCGCTGATTGACCAGCTCCGGACGGGCGAGAAAGCCGCCGGCAAAGAAGTCGACCCCCGCCTCCCGCAGCGGGAGAAAATCCGCCCAGGTTTCGATGTTCAGCGCCATCCGCTTGTGTTCGGTGGGCTGGCAGATCCCCTCTTCCCCCATCCAGTACACCAGCAGGCGGCTGGCGCCGAGCCAGCGTGGATCCCGGTTGGCGCCGTGCACCGCCAGTCTGCGCCGACTGTCGCGCCACTGCTCCAGCACCGGGAACGAGTTGGGCTGGCGTTCACTGGAGGCTTCAACCAGCGGGATCGCGTCCTGATCCAGCAGCAGGGGACGCTGTTCATCGAGCTGTTCGTGGGTGAAGGGCACCAGATATTGACGCCCCTGCGCCAGCAGGCGGCAATGTTGCGCCAGTGAAGGCCATTCGGCCGGTAAGCTGAGCTGATAGTCGATGCCGTAGGCCACCAGAGCCAGGCGACGATTGAAGATGGGGTAGCGACGCAACAGCATGGGATCACCGATAAGCCAGAGTGCGGGCCCTCCCTTGTGACTTGGCGTGGTAGAGCGCCTGGTCAGCCTGTTCGATCAGGGTCTGCCATGCTCCGTCCAGGGAGGGAACCAGATAGCTAAAGCCTATGCTAACCGTAATGAAATCAGCAACCCGCGAGGCGGGATGGGGCATTTTCAAGCGGACAAGACCATCGTGGATCCGCCCGGCCAGCTGTTCGGCCTCACCGGGTTGGGGGGCGCAGAGCAGAATGACGAACTCCTCCCCGCCGTAACGGGCTACCAGATTGGTGCAGCGCCGCTCTGCATCCCGCAGCACATGGGCCACCTGTTGCAGGCAGAGATCCCCCTTGGCATGGCCGAAGTGGTCGTTGTAGGCCTTGAACTCGTCGACGTCGATCATCAATACCGCCAGCAGGTTCTGGGTGCGCCGTGCCCACTCCCACTCCCGCTGCATGGTGATGTCCCACTGGCGCCGGTTGGCGATGCCGGTGAGGGGGTCTTCCAGCGACAGCAGGGAGAGGCGGTGATTGGCTTCCTCCAGCGCCCGGTTGGTCTCGGCCAGCTGCATGGTGCGCTCGGCGACCCGGGCCTCCAGCTGGCGGTTGAGGGTTTCCAGCTGCTCCTGGGTGCGCTGGCGGATCAGCAGTTGCGACAGGATGGCGGCGTACTGTTTGAAGATCTCGCTCTGATAGGCCTTGAGCGGCCGGTGCCAGAGCAGGTTGTCAGCGGCGATCCAGCCGATGGGGGTGGTGCCATCCCACAGCGATACCATGGCGTTCCAGCCACGGCCCACCTGCTGCTTCTCGTAGTAGAGGGGGGTATCTTCCATCACCAGCACGTAGTCCTTGCGCCTGAGCGCCTCTTGCACCGTCGGGTGATCCGGAATGGGGCTGATGAAGTTGTGTTCATCCATCAGCTCGCCCTCCTCGCTGGTGCCCCAGGTGCCGCGCATGGTCTTGCCATCGGGTTCGATCAGGAAGATGGCGACCCGATCGAACTGCAGCTCCTTGCGGGCCAGCAGCACGGCATCCCGCAGCAGATCGTTCTCGCTGCGACTGCGGGAGAGGGTGACGCTGACCATGTGCAGCGCCTGCAACATGGTGAGGAAGGAGCCCTGCAGTGCCTGACTCTGTACCAGATCGGTCTGGGTATGGAGCCGCTGGTCCCGCTCCTGATTGACCTGGCTGGAGAGCAGGTGATTGCTGAGCTCGGCTGTCAGATAGTGGATAAGGAGCTGGATACCCTTACGCTGGTGGGAGGAGAGGCGGTCGATGCGGCGGCGGGTCTCCAGATAGATGACCCCTTCCAGTTTCATGTGACGCTTGAGAGGGAAACAGGCACGTAACTGTGGCTGGGCAGGCTCCACATTTTCGCCGGGATCAGGCGGTGGTGGGAGCTGCTCGATCACCAGTTGTCCCTTTTCCATCGCCTTGTCGATCAGGTGGTGGGGCAGGGTCAGTTGGCCGAGATGGTCGAGATCAAGCGTGGTCAGCCCCTGATCGAGCTGAAAGCTGTAGAGCTGCGGTTCGGGGGCTTTCAGCCAGAGGTAGAGGCGTTCGGCATCGGTCTTTTCACGGATGGTGGCGAGGCTCACTTCGCATAACTGAGCGAAGTTGGTGAAGTGTTCCGGGTCCCATTCCTGCATACCAATATCCCTAGGGTTGTACCCAAGCGAGTATAGACATATTTCTCCTTGATTAATATGTCAGAAAGGAGAGGTGGCGCACATAACGGTTGCTTTCAGCCCCGCTGATGGAGACATTCACTGCGTTCTCTGCCAATCGTGGATAGAACTGTGTGCCATAACGGTATATATGGCAGCTTGTAGGGCGGGATGCCGGGCAAAAAAGAGCCCGCACGATGGCGGGCTCTCTGACAGATCAGATGATTCTGCGTGGCTTATTCTGCCTTGGGGGCAGCCTCAGCGGGCGTTTCACTGCTATCGGCTGGGG
>NZ_JRJY01000139.1:0-2962 GCF_000801015.1 Aeromonas sp. ZOR0001
GGGGATGATAAGTTTATCACCACCGACTATTTGCAACAGTGCCCATCGGCGTAGTAGTGGATGTGGTCGATGACAAAGCCGGTGCGGGTCAGCGTGCGCCGGAGGATCGGCAGAAAATCGACCAGGAACGAAGTAGCGCGTGTGACGACGGCCGGTACGCCGACACGCGCCACGGCCTCGGCCCAGCGCGCGGCCGGCGGTTGGAGCAGGCCGTTGTGCACCGAACCGTGGTAGGTGCCGACCGCCAATGTGAGCCAGCGCTCTAGCTCGCGCAGCGTCAGGGCGGCCTTGTTTTCGGAATCGTAGTCGCCGCGCTGGTCAGGGTTGGAGAAGGTCGTTCCCGGCAGTTCGTCGTGAATCATCTGCATCGCCGTGCCGATGATCCGTTCCACGATGCCGCCATAGTGCGGCTGTCCCAGCGGGCGATAGTCCAGCCGGATGCCATGCTGCTCGCAACCCCGGCGCAGGGCCTCGCTCTTGAACTCGGCCGCGTTGTCTAGGTAGAGCAGCAAGGGCTTGCCGCTCATCTGCCAATCCATTTCCACGTTCAGTCCTTCCAGCCAAGGGCGCTTGTCGCAGGCGACATGCACGAGGCACAGGCCAACCGAAACGGCAGACGGCGCTTCCAGCGTGACGACCATGCCGAGCACGCAGCGGGTGAACACGTCGATGGCGAGGGTCAGGTACGGGCGGCCAATAGGTTGCCGGTCGCGGTCATCGACCACGATCAGGTCGATGACCGTATGGTCTATCTGCACCTGCTCCAGCGGCGCGGTCACGGCAGGAGGCTCGCCGCCCACACCTTGTAGGTCACGAGCGGCATCCTGGCCTTCCCGCCGGCGGATGACCTTGCGCGGGTCAAGGCTAGCGATCCGTAAGGCCACGGTATTGCGCGCCGGCACTCGCAGTTTTTGAGCCTTGCACACCTGAGTGACTTCGCGGTGAAAGGCCGCTAGGCTGCGCTTCTGCTTGGTCAGGAACCGCTTTTGCAGTAGCTCGTGGATGACGCGCTCGACCGGTTCCGGCAAGCGCCCCTTACCTTTACCTCCACCGGACTGGCCGGGCACCAGATCCGTCACGAGGCCGCTGCCTTGCCGGGCACGCCGGATCAGAACGTATACCTGGCGCCGAGACAAGCCCAGCGCCTGAGCCGCCATATCGGCCGCTTCGTGCCCGACCGTCTCCGACTGCGCCAACGGACTGATGATCTCCGCACGACGGCGCGCACGCTCCCAAGCCTCATCAGGCAGAGTGGCCACGCCTTGTTCTGGAATCCGTGGGGTGTCCGTCGCCATGCTCACCTCGCTTTGGTGCACACGAGTATTGAGCATAGTCGAGATTGGTGCAGATCACTTCTGATATTGAACTGTCAGGAGCTGGCTGCACAACAGCCATTACGCCCAATCAACTGGTGCAGTCGTCTTCTGAAAATGACATATTGAACCAATAATTAGGAACCACTTTAAACAGACCGATGGGGGTTTCAATGTTCATACGGGCGTATTTACGTGCATCGACAGTGGAACAGGATGCTGAGCGGGCACGAGAGCTTCTGATAGGTTTTGCTGCTGAGCATGGCCATCAGATTGCCAGTTTCTATGTGGAGAATGAGTCGGGAGCGACGCTGGACAGGCCTGAGCTTATGAGGCTGATCCGCGACGCTGCAGATCGTGACATTGTGCTGGTAGAGCAGATTGATCGTCTGGCCCGTCTCAATCAGACGGATTGGCAAACACTGAAGCAGCTTTTGGCACAGAAACAGCTCTCCATCGTTTCTCCTGAGCTTCCGACTTCCTGGGTGGCATTACAGGGGGACAGCCGCTCCGAGTTCACCAGCGCCATTTTGCAGGCTGTAAATGGCATGCTGTTGGATATGCTCGCAGCCGTCGCTCGTAAAGACTATGAAGATCGCCGTCGCAGGCAGCAGCAGGGTATTGCCAAGGCCAGGGATGAAGGGAAATACCGTGGTAGGCAGAAGGATGAGAAGAAGCGTCAGCACATCGCCAGGCTGTTGGTGACAGGCCACAGTTATTCCGCGATTCAGGAGATGCTTGGTTGCTCAAGGTACCTTATCGCCAGTGTGGCCAAGGAGGCGCGCAGTTAGCTCCAGAAGTAGTAATTTTTGATGACCGGCCCACCCTTGCGTTTTGGGCGTGGGGTTGTCTTGAGGGTTTTCGCTGTCCAGATAAGAGCGATGCTCAGCGCAGTGAACAGCCCGGCGGGCCAGTGCCAGCAGGCGAGTGCGGCAAGAGCCATTAACTGCAACCTGGCCGTGATGGGGCGCCTGGTAGCCCAGGCCAGTATTGGCCAGCACCAGTAAACCGGTGGCAGGCAGATCAGTAGCCATGCAAACAGCGTGTCGCCAAGTGCCATCAAGCCCAGCGCAACCAACGCCATGAGGGCGATATCAGCGATCGGTTTCATGGTGTCTCTCTTTTGCATGCGCCTTGTAGCTATACAGACTCCACACGAAGACAAGCGTGAAGAAGGCCAGCAAGCCTACCATTCCCCAACTGAACGCATCCATCGTGTTACTCCACCAATGAACATGATTTCAGCATGGCACTGAAGGTCTTGGTATTCAATCAACTTATTGAAAATGTTGACTTTGTTCGTTCGTGACAAAGTTGGAGTACTGGAATCCAGTGGCTTATTGACCAGTGGAATCAGCGCCCTTATCCCCGGCCAATCCCTGTCCAATTCCTTTCCACATAACTATCTATCTGGAATCTTGGTGCGGATATTCCAGATAGTGGAATGTCGCTTCAGAACGAGCACCTGGAATATTGATAGGGGCCTTCCCATCTATCTGGAATGTTCGTGCTGTTTTTCGCTCTGGAATGTTGGCCACTCTGTCTGAGGTGAGTGGGAAAACCCGGTGTGCTGGAATTGATGGGGGCAGATTCCTATCTATCTGGAATGGTAATCCCCCCATTTTTTGGAGCACTCAAAAGTAGAGGTC
>NZ_JRJY01000134.1:0-11367 GCF_000801015.1 Aeromonas sp. ZOR0001
GAAATGCTAGTTGAAAATGTGTAAACCTATTTCAGGACTAGACAGCCCGATAACACGCAGAGGCTGCGTGGCAAAAAGGGGAGGGCAGAGGGTTGCGCAGTGCCGGTTAAGTTGTGATATTGAGGCATCTTTAGTACAGAAGGGTAATAACGATGGAAGCTGCGTTTTGGCATCAGCGTTGGGAAGAGAACCGGATTGGCTTTCATCAGGCTGACTTCAACCACTGGCTGCAATCCTGGTGGTCAGCCCAGCAAGCGGACGAGCCGGTGCTGGTTCCCCTGTGTGGCAAGTCCCGCGACATGCTCTGGCTGAGCGCTCAGGGCCATCCGGTCGACGGTTTCGAGCTATCGAGCCTTGCCGTCAGCCAGTTCTTCAGTGAAAACCAGCTCGCCGCGACCGCCAGCGCCTTGAGGTCGACCCGGTGATCCTCCGGACTCACCACCAGAAACAGCCGCTCGCTTTTCGGATCGCGCAAAAAGAGGTTCTTGGTCTTGGCGGCGGGCAGGTCTGGCAGCAACTTGCTCGCCTCCTCACAGGTAAACACCGGGGGATGGTCAAAGCGCTGGTAGGGGATAGCCAGCTGATCCAGCAGGGAATAGATTGCCACAAAGACTCCTTTTGTCGGCGAAGAGTGGTCAGAACGGGATGGGCGGGAATAACGACCGGATCGAGCTTACCAGTTTGACTCCCGCCTCGCAGCCAGCGTGATGATTGCGAGCTGGCACTGTATGAACGTACAATAGTCCCATTCTCGGACAGCCCCTTTACGCTTCATGACTGCAACCCAGCCCACCGTACCCGCCACTCCGCCCCTCGACGGTTTTATCCTGACCCGCCACGGTCGGGACGTGCGCGGCCGCAACGGGCTGCCTGCAACCACCGAAATCGTGATGTGGCTCTGGAGCGCGCAGGGGCCGGTGCGGCTGGTGGTGCCGGGGCAGGAGCCGGTGTTCTTCCTGCCGCAGAGCCATATGGCAGAAGCCGCCGAGCTGTTCAAAGGCGCCGGGGTGAGCGGGCGGTTTCGCCGCCTGCCGATGCACACCTTCGACGGTCGCCCAGTGGTGGGCTGCTATTTCGCTACCCTGAGCGCCTTTCACCGCGCCATCGAGCTGCTGCTTATTCGCGGGCTGGAGCACTTCGAGGCGGATATCCGGCTGCCGGAGCGCTTCCTGATGGAGCGTTTCATCACCGCTGGTGTGCGCTTCGATGGCCGGGCGGTAAAAAAGGGGGGCAAGCAGGGCTACTGGGAGGTCAACGAGGCACGCTGCGCGCCGCAGGCGGTGACGCCAACCCTCTCCTGGGTGTCGCTCGACGTGGAGTGCGCCATGGACGGGGCCCTCTTCTCGGTCGGTCTTTACAGCGAACAGGATGCACGGGTCATCATGATCGGCACCCCGGAAGCGGATGCCGAGAGCTGGGGCACTCAGGTCCAGTGGGTAGAGGACGAGAGCGCCCTGCTGAGTGCGCTGGAGAGCTGGTTCAGTCTGCATGACCCCGATCTGGTCATCGGCTGGAACGTGGTTAATTTTGATTTTCGCCTGCTGCTACGCCGCGCCGAGCTTAACAAGCGGCGACTGCGGCTCGGGCGGGGGCGCGAGCTTTGCTTCTGGCGCTCGTCACGGGGCGATCCCCAAACCGGCAACGTCATCATTCCCGGACGCATGGTGCTCGATGGCATCGATACCCTGAAAAGCGCCACCTGGCAGTTTGCCAGCTACAGCCTGGATGCGGTGGCGAGCGAACTGCTCGGCCGTGGCAAGGATATCGAGGATGTGGCCAATCGGGGGGAGAAGATCACCGAGCTGTTCCACTCCGACAAGGAGGCGCTGGCCCGCTACAACCTGGAAGATTGCAAGCTGGTGTGGGAGATCTTCGACTACTGTCACCTCATCCCTTTTGCCATCGAGCGCGCCTCCCTCACCGGTCTTGAGCTGGACAGGGTGGGGGGCTCGGTGGCGGCCTTTACCAACCTCTATCTGCCGCGGCTCCATCGTGGCGGCTACGTGGCCCCCAATTTGCCAGCCGACGGGGGGCTCGCAAGCCCCGGCGGTTATGTGATGGACTCCAAACCCGGTCTCTATCGCCACGTGCTGGTGCTCGATTTCAAGAGCCTCTACCCCAGCATCATCCGCACCTTTTGCATCGACCCCATGGGACTTATCGAGGGGCTGCAGCATCCCGAGCACGCTATTCCGGGCTTTCGCGGCGCCATGTTCTCCCGCGAGCGGCACTTCTTGCCGGATCTCATCGCTACCTTGTGGGCGGCGCGGGATCGGGCCAAGGCCGCCAGCAACAAGGCGCTCTCCCAGGCCATCAAGATCATCATGAACTCCTTCTACGGGGTGCTGGGTTCGGGGGGCTGCCGTTTCTATGATCCGCGCCTAGCCTCGTCCATTACCCTGCGTGGCCACAGCATCATGCAGCAGACCCGCGAGTGGATTGAGGCTAAGGGGTTCGAGGTGATCTATGGCGACACCGATTCCACCTTTGTCCATCTGGGGCGCGAGACCAGCTCGGATGAGGCGGACGAGATTGGCCAGCGACTGGCTCAAATGATCAACGATAACTGGGCTGCACTGATCAGGCGCGAGTTCGACCTGCCGAGTTATCTCGAGATCCAGTACGAGACCCACTATCGCCGCTTTCTTATGCCTACCATCCGCGGGCTGGAGAAGGGGAGCAAGAAGCGCTATGCGGGGCTGGTTGGCAAGGCCAGTGAGGGGAGTGAACAGCTGGTGTTCAAGGGGCTCGAATCGGTGCGCACCGACTGGACCATGCTGGCCAAGCAGTTCCAGACCCGCCTCTATGAGCTGGTGTTTCACGATGAAGATCCCAGCGGTTATGTGCGCACCATGGTCGATGAGACCCGCGCCGGTCGTCACGACGATCTGCTTATCTACCGCAAACGGCTGCGCCAGAAGCTCGAGGAGTATCAGAAGAATGTACCGCCCCATGTGCGAGCGGCGCGGCTGGCCGATGAGGAGAACCTGCGCCGCGGTCTGCCCCAGCGCTATCAGCATCGGGGCGCCATCGCCTATCTGATGACCCTCAATGGCCCCGAGCCGCTGGAGTACCGGCGCAGCGCCATCGATTACGAGCACTATATCGACAAGCAGTTGCGACCCATTGCCGACGCCATCCTGCCCTTTATCGGCGAGTCGTTCGACCGGATCTGTGGTCAGCAGCTGGATCTTTTCTGATTGGTGCAAGTTGGCACTTTACTTCCCATGAATACTGGATAAAAATACAGTTATAAATCATGGAGAAGTTTCCTATGCGTCTTGAAATCATCATCGACAGAAAACATCAGATCCCGACCTCGACCATGGAGGCGCTGCGTCAGGAGCTGCTCAAGCAGCTTGGCGAAAAATTCCCCGACATCCATGTGCGGGTCGCGCCGGGCAGCGCCATGGCCCTGACCGTCAGCCGTGCCAGCAAGGAAGACAAAGAGCTGGCCGAAGCCATGGTGCAGGAGGTGTGGGAGAACGCCGACAGCTGGATGCCGGAAGAGAACGTCGCCTCCTGATCCCGCACTGTCAGTGGATAACTCGGGCGTTGGATAAATGGGTTGCTGATAAACGGGCATGCCCGCGAATGATCCGCTGATCCCCGGACAACAAAAAACGCAGCCAAGTGGCTGCGTTTTTTTGTTGGTGATGAGAGGCTCGCGGTGGTTTCTGGCTCTGGTTGAGCCAGGCCCGTTACAACCCCGCCCAGCTTTTCAGGCTCTGCTGCTGCACCCGGCGATTGGCTTCGCGGATCTCCCCTTTGGCGCGCAGGTCGGCCAGCGCAATGGGCAGTGCGGCGCGGATCTCGTCACTGCTCATTCCGGCTTTGAGGGCCGGGTGATAGGCCATCTTGAGCAGCACATAGTCCAGCCCGGTCAAAAAGCTGTCGATGCTGTTGTCATTGAAGATGGAGGGAAACACCTTGTCCGAGTCGTTGGGCAGCCCCATCACCTGGGTGAACTCCTCCACCACGCAGTCGAGAAAGCGTCCCTTGGCCCGGCTGTAGTCTACCGGAATGATGATGGTGGCACGGCTGATCTCGTGTTTCGCATTGGTTGCGAAGTTGGCAAGGCAGAGCCCCTCCTTGAGCGCCATCTTGACCGATGGATCGCCCCCCATGGTGCGGTTGGCCCAGCTCTTCATCTTGCTGTAGTCGGTCATGATCAGGGTGAGGTTGGGCTTTGCGGCCACCATGCTGATGGAGTGGCCGGTGATGCGGGCCAGATGGGCCGCCTGTACCTTCACCACGTCGGCCTGCAGCGGCTTGTCACCCGACTCGTTGATAAGTTGCAGCCGGATCGGCTGCTGCCAGCGGGCAAAACGGGTCTGCCTGGCTTCGCCATACTCCCGCTCCATGGCGATGGCCATAAAGCTCTCGACCAGATAGCTGTCGCTCTGCCAGCGCTCATCGGCACGGGCGCTGTGGCCCGCGAGCAGAAGCAGCAGGGCCAGCAGCCCACGTGACGCGCGGCGGGGATAGTCAGCGCGGCCCAAGCTGGTCATTACCAAAGTGGCAATAAAGCGGGTGGCACTAAAGGGGGTTGCGGCAAATGACATGTTTCCTCCCTGAAACGGTTGTCAGCCTAGCGGTTGGCCTTGTCGATATCGCGCCAAGTGAGCCAGAGCCTGAGATCAAACTCCAGTTGATGATAGTCGGGCTCCATGTGCTGGCAGAGCTGGTAGAAGCTCTTGTTGTGATCCTTCTCTTTGATATGGGCCAGCTCGTGCACCACGATCATTTTCAGGAACGGGGGCGGCGCCTCCTTGAACAGGGCGGCGATGCGGATCTCGTTCTTGGCCTTGAGCTTGCTGCCCTGCACCCGGCTGACGTAGGTGTGCAGGCCGAGGGCATCCTTGATCACGTTGATCTTGCCATCGAACACCACCTTTGACAGGGGCGCCGAGCTCTTGAGGTAGCGGTTCTTCAGCTCCATGGTGTAGGCGAGCAGCGCCTTGTCGCTCTGGATCTGGTGGCTCTCCGGATAGCGTTTGGCCAGCATCTCCCCCAGCTTGCCTGCCGCAATCAGCTGCTGTACCTGTGCCTTGAGGGGGTCGGGATAGCCGCCCAGATAAGTCAGTTCCGCCATGGTGTCACTCGTTACATCAAAAAGAGCGTCATTGTAGTTATCTCGGGCGGTCTCTTCAAACGCTCAGGCCCTGCTCAAACCGAAGGCGGTTAATCGGTCATTTTTATAGCTGTTCACTGGGGTACCTCGGGTGATTAGTTTGGTTGGCGCCTCCAATTCTCTGGGAATGCCCAGAGTGAATAACCTACAGAGAGGTCAGATCTAGGGAACTGGGGGCGATTCAGCATGACTCGTTCGTATGGATAGGTGTGCCTCTGCCTGTCATAAACGTACCCAATTGCAAACATTGCGACAGCGAGGCGCACGGCAAGGTGACGTCCCGCCATTCGCCCGATAACACGCAGAGGCTGCGCGGCAAAAAGGGAAGGGCAGAGGGTTGCGCGGTGCCGGTTAAGTTGTGATATTGAGGAATCTTTAGTACAGAAGGGTAATAACGATGGAAGCTGCGTTTTGGCATCAGCGTTGGGAAGAGAACCGAATTGGCTTTCATCAGGCGGACTTCAACCACTGGCTGCAATCCTGGTGGTCGGCCCAGCAAGCGGACGAGCCGGTGCTGGTTCCCCTGTGCGGCAAGTCTCGCGATATGCTCTGGCTGAGCGCTCAGGGCCATCCGGTCGACGGTTTCGAGCTATCTAGCCTTGCCGTCAGCCAGTTCTTCAGTGAAAACCAGCTCGCCGCAACCGTGAGCGAGGTGGGCCCTTATCAGTGTCATCAAGTGGACAGCCTGCGCATTTTTCAGGGGGATTTTTTCGCCGCCCCCAGTCTGGGTCGCCGTTACCGGCTGGTCTATGACCGCGCGGCGCTGATCGCCCTGCCGACCGCGATGCGCCGCCAGTATGCAGCCCTGATCAGTTCGCTGGTCGAGACCGGTGGCCAGATCCTGCTGGTGACCCTCGAATATCAGCCTGAGCAGCAGAGTCAGCCCCCCTTCTCGGTGGGAGAGATGGAGGTGCGAGCCCTGTTCGAGCGCGATTTTCGTATCGAGGTGCTGGGGCGCGCCGCCGAGGTGGATCACCCGCGGGTGCTGTCGGGTCAGCTCTCCTACTTCGATGAGGTAGCCTACCGGCTGGTTCGCCGTGGCTAACGGGCAGCTAACGGGCGCCAAAAGGGTGATCTGCGCCGACAAATTATCGGGTTGCAAGCTCTTCGCTACCTCCTTTGACGTAGATCAACGTGACTGGCGGGGGGAGTGCCTAATATGAGGCTGTTTCTCAATCACTGTTGGCATTGCAAAGCGAGTATCGGGTCTTTCCCGCTTGCTGATCAGCAACTCAGTGTCTGATTTTCACGCTCATGTTCACTTTTGGCGGCTTTGGTCGCAATTGTTATGGTTTTTCCAGCCGACCCTGATGGGTCGGCTTTTTATTGCCTGCGATTTGCCGTGGGCAGGAAAAACGGGGGATGTCTAGGCCTGATCAGGCCTCGAAGGTGGCGGCATTGAGCCGAAATGCCCGTGGATCGTCGATAAACTGGCCGGTGATCCGCTCGTCATGTTCGTGCCCGTGACCATAGCTGCAGAGGATCAGCCGATCGGAGGTGCGCGAACGCAACTGGGTGATAAAGCGCACCAGATCGGCGCGGCTCAACTTGCCCACCTCGTCGCAGACTCTTTCGCGCTGATCAAACCCCAGATCCTTGTTGCCGATGCTGACCCACAGCCGCTGGCCGCGACTGCGCAGGTTGGCATCCCGCTCGCTCAGCTGGGCTTGCAGCCCCGCCTTGCTCTCTTGCCACTGCTGTTCGGTGAATTCAAGCATGGCGAGCGGGAAGAGGTCGATAAACTCCTCCACCGCATCGAGCAGGATCTGCGGCCCCGCCACCGGCGACTGGATATAGAAGATCAGCCCCGGGTGGCGATTGAGGGGCAGGTTGCCGGCGCCCACCACATACCCCAGTTGCTGGCGGGTGCGCAGCTCGTGGAAGAAGGTGGAGGACATGATGTGGTTCGCCAGAGTGAAGCAGGCGAGATCCCGCGCCCGGGTGGTGCGGGACTGGTAGTAGACCAGGAGCGCCGAGTCTTCGTGATCGCAACCCTGCTCGCGAATAAGGGTACCTCTGTCCTGAATGGAGATGAGCGGGCGGCGGGTCTCGCCGCTCGGCTTGCTGCTGGTGCCATTGATATCGCTCAGGTGACGCTCCATCAGGGCGGCAAGCTCCAGCGCTTCGGCGGCAGTCCAGTCGCCGTGTACCAGCGCCTCGACATGCACCTCGCCAAACAGCTGGGCCACGAAGCCGGGCATCTCCTCCAGCTCGACGGTGCGCAGGTGGCGCAGCAACTGCTCGAACGGCGGGTTGTTAGGTTGCAGCAAACTGGTGAGCTGGTTAAAGAGCTGGGAGATGGGGCGCGCCTTGGACTGGTTGTCCCAGTTGCGGATGAGCTGCTCCTTGATTTCGGCGAAGCGACCCGGATCCGGATACCCCAGGGTGCGGTTGCCGAGGATCATGTCGAGCAACAGCGGCTGCTTGTCGGCAAAACCGCTCAGGTTGATGGTAAAGCCCCCCTGATGGGCATAGATCTGGTAGCCCAGCCCCGCCAGCTCCGCCGGATAGGTGAGGGCGTTGAGGTGGTCGGCCAACAGCTCCACGGCGAGGCGTGCCATGGCGATATTGCGCGGATTTTTGACCGCATGTTCGCTGTCGATGGAGATGTAGAGATTGCCCTTGGGCACGCTGAACAGGTGCTCATGGAGGTGCCAGAGGCGAAAACCGGGGCGATCGATAAGACAGGCGGGCATGTCGGCGGCAAGCTCGGGCGTACGCGGATCGAGCCTACTGCTGATAAAGGGGTTGGGCTTGGGTAGCGCCAGCGCCGAGTCCGGCTCGCTTTGCTGCCAGCGAATTTTCTCGGCCTCGGTAATGGTCGTCACGCTGTAGGGGGTTTGATACCAGCGGGCCAGCCGATCGGTCGCCACTTCCGGCGCAGTGATGGTGATACGCAAATTGTGCGGGGTGAGCTTGGCGAGGAAGCGGCGGATCAGCCCCTCGTCATATTCGCGCATCATGTAGTCGCCGTAGAGCAGATCCTCTGGTTTGTAGCTAAAGAGGTTGAGCACCAGCCCCGACACCGTATCGAGGGGGCGGCCGCGCTCCTGAAAACGGAACGCCGATTCGAGCACGGTCCGTTTTTCGTCGTAGCGCCAGCTCTGCAGCCCTTCGCGGCTAATCAGTTTCAGATAGCCAAACAGGGCGGCGAGGATGTCGTCCACATGCTCAAGGCCCAGAGGGGTGAGGCCGAAGTTGACGCCAAAATCCTTGAAGTTGGCGCCGCTGATGCCACCGCCTGCCGAGAGCTGGTTGACCCAGCCTTTTGCCTTGAGCAGAGAGAGCAGGCTGCCATCCCCCTCGTAGCCAATCAGATGGCTCAGGAAGGTGAGGGGCTTTTTGTCGTAAAACTCGTCCACATTGGGTAGGGGGAAGCAGAGCGAAAGCTTGCGGGTCTCCTTGACCGGATTGATGTGGATGCGTACGCCGAGATCGTCGAGCCGGTAGAGTGGCATGGTGAGGGTCGGGGTTCCCAAATTGCGATTCAAAATGGGAGCAAAGTAGCGACAGCACCACTGCAACTGGGTATCGATGGATTCCGGCGAGATCATCACCAGCGCCATGCGATCCGCGCTGTAGTGGCTTTCGTAAAAACGGATAAGGTCGGAGCGCAGATCCCGTCCCGGCAGATCGGCCAGGGTATCGAGGTTGCCCACCGAGAACTTGGAGAAGGGGTGCGCCGGGTTGACCGTCTCTTTATGCACTTGATAGCTGCGGCGCATGTCGTCCTGCAGCTTGAGGCGATACTCGGAGTCGACCGCGTTGCGCTCCTTGTCCACCCACTCCGGATCAAAGGTGGGGCAGATAAAGAACTGGGAGAAGCGATCCAGCCCCGCTTCGAAGAAGCCGTTGTCGATCTCGAAGAAGAAGTTGGTGAACTCGGTGCCGGTCCAGGCGTTGTTGCTGCCGCCATGACGGCTCATAAATTGCTGGTACTCACCAGGCTTGGGGTAGGTGCAGGTGCCGAGAAACAGCATGTGCTCGAGAAAATGGGCCATTCCCTGCCGGTCGGCGGGGTCGTCAAAATGGCCGGTATTGACCGCCAGTGAGGCGGCGGATTTGTCGGTGTCGGGATCACAAATCAACAAGACCCTGAGCCGGTTGGCCAGCTCCAGAAAATGGTATTGCCGATGGTCATTGGGACTGGCATATGGGCTCATTGGCGTGTGACTCACGTTGGATTTATTTGAATTTAAACATGATTATCGACCCCGCTATCCCGTCAGGCAAACCCTTTTCTGAGAGGTAGCGCAATTGTTTCCACACCCGTGGCGGGGTAAGATCCCCCGGCTATCAAAACAGGCCCGTTGGGCGAGGTTGTAATGAAGATCTATATCATGCGTCATGGCCAGGCTGGCATGAATGCGAAAACAGATGAACAGCGTCCATTGACCGAGCAGGGTATTGAAGAGTCTATCCAGATGGCCCGCTGGCTGGCGCCTCAGCTGATTGGCCCGCTGGATCGGGTGATCCACAGCAACTATCTGCGGGCACGCCAGACCTGGCAAGCCATATGCAGTGAATTACCTGACGCAGCAGCCGTTGAAGAGAGTGGCGACATTACCCCGTACGGTGATCCCGCTTTCGTGGCCAGCTACCTCACCACTCTGGCTGAACAACATGACCAGATCCTGATGGTCAGCCATCTGCCGCTGGTGGGTTATCTGGTGCAAAGCCTCTGCCCGGCAGCAGGAGCACCCATGTTCGCCACCTCGGGGATCGCTTGTATCGAGTGGCACGATGGCAAAGGAGCCTTGCTCTGGCTCGAAGGGCCGCATACAATAGGCTAAAAGTTAATAAAAAGTTATAGATTGAATTTTTTGGGAAGAGATGGGCGAGTTTTCCGGATTTTTATAAATACTTTACGGAATTAATTCGCAGAAGCTGCTGTCATACGGATACAACTGCAAGAGGTTGCAAACGATGAGAGTGTTCAAGAAGTACCTGCCACTGATGGTGGCAAAGCATGTCAAAACCTTCTTTAAAGGTCGGATTTACATCCATGGTCGGGGGCGGTTTGATTTCCAATCCGGTTTGTTGCTGATGCCGAATCCGGCGGATATTCCCCATCGCCAGACAGTCACCGAGGTCAACGAGCTGATCTCCAGACTGCACATGGATGCCGCGTGATGCGCTTCTGAACCTGTTTCTGCACTGATATGCCCGCACTTTTGCGGGCATATTTGTTTCTGGCGACTGGCGTTCACCATGTGGCTGTTCAGGCCCACACCTTTGTTTCTCTTCCATCGCCCCCTATACTGGCCCGCTGTTGTCTCTTCGGTCTGGATCCTCTCATGCCCCTTGCCTTTCTGTTTCCCTTCTCCTGCATTGCCATCTGGGCTGGCAATGGCATCGTCAGCAAACTGGCGGTTGGTGTTTTGTCTCCCGCAGCCTTGGCTTGGTCGCGCTGGGTGGTGGCTGCTCTGGTATTAAGTCCGTTTCTAGCCCGTCGGGTATGGCGTGCGCGTGCCCGTCTGTGCGCTGGCCTTTGGCAGATCGCCATGCTGGCCTCGCTGGGCATGGTGCTCAACCAGACTTTTGGTTACTACGCGGCGCAAACGCTGGGAGCCACCGAGATGGGGTTGATGATGGGGCTGACGCCGCTGCTGACCGTGTTGTTCAGCATCTGGCTGCTGCGCGAGCGACCCACCTGGGGCGCCGTGCTGGGGGCGCTGCTCTCCATCCTTGGCTTGTCTATCTTGCTGGGGCAGGGGGATCCGACTCGGCTGTTTACCCAAGGCATTCATATCGGCTCTGTCTATATGCTGATCTCGGCCGGTACTTATGCCCTTTACAGCGTGCTGCTCAAGAAGTGGGATCTGGGGCTCGATAACTGGTCGTTGCTCTACGGTCAGGTGATCTGCAGTGTGGTGATCCTGACCCCCTTCTTTTTGCTGGTGGATGGCCAGTGGCCGGATGGCCGAGCCCTGTGGCTGATCCTCTATGCCGGTATCCCCACCTCGGCGCTCTCACCCTGGCTCTGGATGCAGGGTATCGCCCTGCTCGGTGCCAACCGTACCGCCATCTTTATGAACCTGCTGCCGGTGATGACGGCTGGCCTTGCTATCACTCTGCTGGGTGAGCGGTTGACCAGCTATCACCTGATCGGGGGCGGTCTGACCCTGCTGGGGGTTTTGCTGGCACAGTTGCTGGTGCGTCCGGTGGTGATGGGTCGCCGCCGGGTTATAGTGGTCAACTAAATCCGGACACTTGGTTAGGCCGTTCTTCGG
>NZ_JRJY01000042.1:0-221 GCF_000801015.1 Aeromonas sp. ZOR0001
GCCGTGAAAGGGCGGTGTCCTAGGCCTCTAGACGAAGGGGACCCCGAGTCTGCTTTGCAGTGCTTGTACACTGAGACAACAGGTAGCAGTAAACTGCTATTCACATCCCGTTATCCGGCAGAAGAGGTTTTCTCTCATCCATCCCGAGGGTTGGACAACAGAAGCTGATGCATCACTGCACCAGGTCTTTGCTCTAACTACTTTGAATCAAGGCAATCTGT
>NZ_JRJY01000116.1:0-314 GCF_000801015.1 Aeromonas sp. ZOR0001
CAGGGGAAATCGGATCCTACTGATGCTGAAAGTGCAGCGAGATCCGTTCTTTCCGGTAGTGCTAACGCGATAGCAAAGACCCAGTCAGGCGCGGCAGAAATGATGCGAGTGGTATCAGTAGCCAGACGCAGCGCCGTCAAAGCCAAAACTCAGGCAATGAATCAACTCAGATCATTGCTTGTCAGTGCCCCCCAGGATGTTCGTGAACGACTCTGGAAAAGCAAGCCCGCTGACTGTGCAAAGGGATGCGCACGAGTGAGGTCATTGGGTACCACTGAACTCCTGCATACGTTAACGACTACCCTGTGTCTGCT
>NZ_JRJY01000008.1:0-40296 GCF_000801015.1 Aeromonas sp. ZOR0001
ACTAATTTGAAGGCCTTCCCGATTGGGAAGGCCTTTTTGCTATGTGCGATCTTGCCCATAAGTCCCACAGATTTGTACGCAAGAACCAACACAAAGCCCGGTCTCTCGACTGGGCTTTTGTATTTTTAGCGCCTTAAACCACCAATATCTGGCTTTTCCCTGCCAAGTAAGAGTGCCAGATAGCCGGTTATTTCCACCATTTTCTGGCTATATCCGAGCCTTATCAGCCATTTGAGCGAGTTTACAGGCGGCCAAATCAGCCTTCTGCTGCCTGCTGACTACAGGGCAGCTCCATATTGACCACCCCCTCTTCCATTTGCACGTCGATCTTAAAGCCAAGCCGCTTGGCGAGGTTGGGAATACCGAGATTGCCGGATTAATCAGGTACCGTTCAAGCAAAGAGGCCTTCTCGACGGGAAGGCCTCTTTGCTTTATCTATCAGCTGATTACCATCACTCGGTCGATTTATCAGCGCTTCTCTTTGTTGCCAATGCTCAGGCCGAGCTTGATGGAGAGTGCTGCCAGTAACAGCAGCATCATGATCAGGGAGAAGAAGTTGCTGCCAAGCTCCGGGTATTGCACCTTGAGCAGCGCGGAGTGGCCGAAGACACCGATAAAGAAGCAGAGCAGGGTGCAGATGGGGGTGTTGCCCACCATGGGTTCATGGCGATAGTGCTGGAACAGCTGATAGGCCGCCAGCCAGAGGGCAATCAGCGGGAAGAAGGAGAAGGGCACGACTGAGTTTGTCAGTACGGCCAGAGAGGCATCGCCACAGATACCAATCAGCATGGCCATGGCGAGCGGTTTTTTCGGGATCATAAGCTGTTCAGGCATGTCGTTCTCCATCCTGTGGTCATGGGTGAGGTTCACGGCGCTTCTGGTTTTGTACCTCGGCGCCCATGGCGATCATCCGCAGTTGGCGAATAGTGCGATCGGAGAGTGCACGGCACTCTTCGCTGGTCATGTCGAGTGCATCGGCACCGGCACTGAAGACGATGGTGACCATGGCTTCTGCCTGGATGTAGGCATCTTCCCGTGGTGCTTCTGTGGTGGCTTCCAGATAATCGGTCAGCTCTGCGATAAAGTGCTGGATTTCTCGAGCCACCGCCTGACGAAAGGCGGCCGAGGTGCCGGAGCGTTCCCGCAGCAGCAGCCGGAAGATGTTGGGGTTGTTCTCGACGAACTCCATAAAGGTCTGCACCGAGGTGCTGATGACACTGCCACCACCGGCAATGCGCTGGCGTGCCTGTCGCATCAGTTGGCGCAGGGTAAGACCTCCTTCGTCAACCAGGGTCAGGCCCAGCTCCTCCATATCGCGAAAGTGGCGATAGAAAGAGGTGGGCGCGATACCCGCTTCGCGAGCGACTTCCCGCAGGCTGAGATTGGAGAAACTCCGATTGGCGCACAGTTGGCTGAATGCAGCATCGATCAATGTACGCCGGGTTTTTTCTTTTTGTTGAGCGCGAATACCCACGAAATCAGTCACCTTCAGCTTAACGAGGACAAATGATAACCCGAAGGCGCCTCAGGATCAGGTTTGTATCCTACTTTTTTACCATTGACCGTGAGGAAATCACCATAGAAAATGGCTAACAGCTGTTCGCTGAAAGGATGCAATGAGATGGCCAGACCCCCCATTATTTTGACCAATACCCTGCTGTTCTCCCTCTCCGGGATAGTGGCGTTGATTGTCGTACCCTGGTACGGCATGAGTCACGGTTACGATCTCTGGCAGTGGGCCAGTTTCCTGTTGTTGTTCTGCCTGAGTGGTCTCTCCATCACCGCAGGTTATCACCGGCTCTGGTCGCACAAGGCCTACAAGGCGCACCCCGCTTTGCAGTGGTTGTTTGCCATCGGCGGTGCGTTGGCGCTGCAGAATTCGGCCCTGCACTGGTCGGCCGATCACCGCCGTCACCATCGTCATGTGGATGACAACGATAAAGACCCCTACAGCGCGGGGCGCGGTTTCTGGTATTCGCACATCGGCTGGATGTTGCGGGAGCATCAGGGAGATCGCTATGGTGATTACAGCAATGTGCGAGACCTGCAAAACAACCCGGTGGTCGCGTTTCAGCACCGTCACTATCTGACGCTGGCACTGGCGGCCAATCTGGGGCTGCCGCTGCTGCTTGGCCTGTGGCACGGGGACTTGCTCGGCATGTTGCTGTTGGCGGGCGTGCTGAGGATGGTGATGACTCACCACACTACCTTCTTCATCAACTCGCTGGCCCACATCTGGGGCAGTCAGCCCTATACCGATCGCAATACCGCTCGCGATAACGGCATCCTGGCTTTTTTCACCTTTGGCGAGGGGTACCACAACTTTCACCACCTGTTCGAGAATGACTACCGCAACGGCATTCACTGGTGGCAGTTCGATCCGACCAAGTGGTTGATCCGGCTCGCCTCTTGGTGTGGTCTGGCGGGGGATCTCAGATCCTCGCCGGAGGAGCGTATCGAACAAGCCCGGCTGCAGATGCAGCTGAAACGGGCACAAGCCAAGTTGCGCAAGCAGGAAGATCGTGAACTGTGGCAGGCGCTGCTGCAGGAGGAGTACGACAAGCTGAGCCAGCAGTTGCAACACTATTACGCCAGTCGCAAGCGGCTGCTGGAGCTGCGCAAGCGCAAGGCGCTGGCGCGCTATGACCGCCTCAAGCTGCAACTGGAGTACCGGGCCCTGCGTGACGGCTTCATCGCTGGTAAACGCAACTGGAGTCGCCTGCTGGCAGGTATTGCATGATGCCTTGCCGAGGTATCACACAGACTAAAAGAGAAGACCGCCTGCTGGCGGTCTTCTCTTTGGTATGCATGTTTGAACGGGCTAGTTGGTTTGGCTCTGCTGTTGCTGCAACTGATCCAGTGCCTGTTGCTCCTGCTGGCTGAGACCTAGCTGTTCGCAGGCCTGCTCAAAGCAGATCCCCAGATGGCGCATCATGATATCCAATAACGGGAGGGCTTAGTTGGCTTGGCTCTGCTGTTGCTGCAACTGATCCAGTGCCTGTTGCTCCTGCTGGCTGAGACCTAGTTCTTCACAGGCCTGCTCAAAGCTGATCCCCAGATGGCACATCATGATATCGATGGCGGGCAGATAGTTCTTCATAGCTTCTTCCATGGTGATCCTCCAGACCCGTCACTTATGCCCTGAACCACTCGGTGCGGCAATTAGACTTTAGGCTTAGTCTGTCCATTTGATCAGCACCCCTGCCACCGGGGGAGGGAATTTGTTACCCTGCACCATGATAAAAACGGTTGCCGTATGACAGCGAGCAACAGGTGAGGAGCAGGGCATGTTATTGAGTTTCTTGATCATCGCTTCAGGTTGGTGGCACATCCGTGCTGCCTACGGTTCAGACAGCCGCCAGTTCTATATCAGCAAGCCACTGACCATGTTGCTTATCATCGCGTTGGCGTTCGGCTACCAGAGTTATGATCACGACGGTTCACACGCCTGGATCCTGCTTGGCCTTTGTCTCTCGCTGGCGGGCGATGTGCTGCTGATGCTGCCAAGCGATCGCTTCATTCAGGGGTTGGCGGCATTTCTTGTCGCGCATCTCTGCTATATCGTCGGTTTTGCCCAAGGGCCATTGCTGCTCAATCTGGTGGATGGTTTGCTGCTGTTGCTGATCGCCGGCATGGTATTCGGCCTGTTGTGGGGCAAGCTGGGGGAGATGCGGATCCCGGTCTTCTGCTACATGCTGGTGATCATCGGCATGGCTTGGGTGGCCGCCGGTGCCTGGCACGCCTCTCTCACTGCCGGTTCGGCCGCCGCTCTGGTGGGGGCGCTGATGTTCCTCTTCTCCGACAGCATGCTGGCGCTCGATCGCTTCCGCCGCCCCTTTCCCCACGCCCGCGCCTGGGTGATGAGCAGCTACTTCGCAGCGCAATTCCTGATTGCAGGGTCGCTGGCGGGATAACGTCTTCTGGTTGAGTGCAGGTAACAGATAACGAAAAACGGGCATTGGCCCGTTTTTCGTTTTATGCCCGGCGTTTTTCACGCCTCTAGCGGTTCGGCATCCGCTGCCCGTGGGGCGGGGGATTTGAGCAACAGCATCAGGCCGCTGGCGATCAGCAGGAAGATCCCCATGATGTAGAACACCTGGTTGTAGGCCATGATGGCCGCTTCCCGGTTGATGGTATTGGCCAGCATGGCGTGTGCTTGCTGCTGGGCTATCTCGGGGCCTGAACCCTGCGCCATCATGCTCTGGGCCAGTTGCAGCAGATAGCTCTGCCCCTCGATACTGCTGGCGGCCAGAGTGCTGCCAATCTGTAGCACATGGGTGCGGGTATCGTTGTCGAGCAGGGTCGCGATGATGGCGATACCAAACGCACCACCCAGGTTGCGCAGCACGTTGAGCAGGGTCGAGGAGGAGGGGATCTCGTCGTGGCTCAGGCTGGCGGTGGCGACCAGGGAGAGCGGCACCATGATGAAGGGCTGCCCCAGCGCCCGCACGATGAGTGACTGGATCAGCTGCGGCCCGGCGTAGTCGGCACTCATGTTGACGTTCATAAAGCAGCTGACGGCGAAGATCAGGAAGCCGAAGCTCACCAGATAGCGGGGGTCTATCTTGTGGGTCAGTTTGGGCACCAGCGGCAGCACCAGCAGTTGCGGTAGTCCCATCCACATCAGGACTTCGCCGATTTCCAGCGCGTTGTAGTTGTGGATCTGGGTCATGTAGAGCGGCAACACATAGATAGATCCCATCAGCGCCATGCCGAGGATCAGATAGGCGAAGCAGGCCAGCGCGAAGCGAGGGTTGTGCAGCAGCCGCAGATTGACCAGCGGGTGACGGCGGATCAGCTGGCTGATGACGAAGAACACCAGCGCCACCGCCGAAATGACTGCCAGTCGCACGATGAAGCTTGAGCCGAACCAGTCTTCCCGGTTGCCTTCTTCCAGTACCACCTCCAGCAAGCCGAGGCCAAGCGCCATGGTGACAATCCCGATGAGATCCACCCGCTTGATCACGGCCCAGTCCACCGGTTTTTTATCCAGCCCGTGGGCCAGCATGGCCATCACCAGCAGTCCCGGCGGCACGTTGAGATAGAAGATGTAGTGCCACGACATCTGCTCGGTGAGCCAGCCACCGAGGGTCGGGCCGATGGCGGGGGCGAAAGTGGCGCAGAGGCCAAACAGCGCCATGCCGGTGGCCCGTTTCTGTAGCGGCAACAGGGTGACGATGAGGGAAAAGGCCATCGGGATCAGCGCCCCGCCAGTGAAGCCTTGCAGCGCCCGGAAGACGATCATGCTGGTGAGGTTCCAGCTGAACGAGCAGAGCACGGAGGCGGCGATAAAGGCGCCGGTGGTCCAGAGCAGGTAGCGGCGCACGCTCAGCCCCCGGCTCAACCAGCCGCTCAGGGGGATGGCGATCATCTCCGCCACCAGATAGGAGGTGGAGATCCAGGAGCTTTCGCTCAGGGTGGCCGACAGGGCCCCCTGAATATCCTTCAGAGAGGCATTGGTGATCTGGATATCGAGGATGGCCATGAAGGCGCCGATAAGGCCCCCCATGACCGCGATCCAGTTGCGACGTGGAATGGGTTCCATCAGTTGGCAGCCACCACGGGATCAGGAGTGCGGGTATCCACGATCACTTCGGTGGAGAGACCCGGCAGCAGCTTGCCTGCCAGCGGGCCCGGCTCGGGGATGCGGATCTTGACCGGTACCCGCTGCACGATTTTGGTGAAGTTGCCGGTGGCATTCTCCGGTGGCAGTAGGGCGAATTTGGCGCCGGTGGCCGGGGCCAGGCTGTCGATGATCCCCTCGACCGGTTGATCCGGGTAGGCATCGAGCACTACTTCGACCTTCTGGCCCGGCTGCATATGGGCGAGCTGGGTCTCCTTGAAGTTGGCCTCGACCCACACCTGTTGCAGCGGCACCAAACTGGCGACCTGCATGCCGGACTGGACGTAGAGCCCTTCCCGCAGGCTGCGCTTGCCAATGATGCCGTCAGCAGGCGCCCGCAGTTCGGTGTAGCCGAGCTCCAGCTTGGCCTGCTCCAGTTGTGCTTCGCTCAACGCCAGCTTGGCCAGATTCTGTTTGCGTTCGGCATCCAGTACCAGCAGTCGCTCACGGGCCGCCTGCAGGGCGGCTTGGGCCTCCCGGGCTTGCGCCTGATTGACCTGCAGGCCGGCACGCACCTCGTCCAGACTGTCTTGCGAGCTGTAGTGGCGCTGGTTGAGCTGACTGATCCGGTTGACCTGCTGGCTGGCGCGCAGCTGTTCGGCCTTGGCGGAGGCGACCTTGGCCTCGGCTTGCTGGATCAGGCTCAGTTGTTGGGTGCGGGTGGCAGCCAGATTTTCGGCCGTCGCCTGATTGAGGCGCAGGTCGGCTTCGGCCTCCGCGACCCTGGTTTTGTATTCGCGATCATCGAGCCGGGCGATCAGTTGGCCCGCTTTGACCGGCTGGTTGTCGGTGACCAGCACTTCGCGGATATAGCCGGGCAGCTTGGAGCTGATCCCGGTCACTTCACTTTGCAGATAGGCGTTGTCGGTGCTTTCAAAATAGCGGCCGTGAAGATACCAGTAACCGGCGAACAGCAGACCGAGCAGCGCCAGTATCATGGCTGCCAGCAGGGGAATTTTTTTGTGTTGACTCATTTTTGTGATTCCTGAACTTAAGGGGCGCAGGCTAACACTGGTCAACTGTTTCGATTAGTATTGGTTCACGAGATATACAGTTTCACTGGTGCAACAATGGATCTCAATGCCGCGTTAATTCTGGTGCGTATCGTCGACAAGGGCTCGTTTACGGGGGCTGCCCGTGAGTTGGGGATGACCAAGGCGATGGTCAGTCGCCGCATCGCCGAGCTTGAACAGCGGCTCGGAGTGCGTCTGCTCTATCGCTCCACTCGTCAGCTCACTTTGACCGAGGAGGGGGAGAAGTACTACCTGCACTGTAGCAAGGCGGTCGATGCCCTGACCGAAGCCGAGCTGATGCTGAGCGCCAGCCAGCAGGAGGTGACCGGCACCCTCAAACTGGCGGTGCCCATCGAGACGGGGCAACTGGTGGTCGGGCGCTTGGTCGCCAAGTTTTTGCAGGCCTATCCCGCCCTGCAGGTGGAGCTGGAGCTGACCAACCGGGTGGTGGACCCCATCAGCGAAGGGTTGGATGCGGTGGTGCGGATTGGCGACATGAGCGACTCCAATCTGGCGGCACGCCGACTCTGGAGCACCGGGCGGTTGCTCTGTGCCAGCCCGGACTATCTGGCCCGCAGCCCGGTCATCGAGCGGCCGGAGGATCTGGCCAACCACGAGCGGGTGACGGTGAGCAGCGGGTTTCTCGCCTCTCACTGGTGCTTCGAGCTGGATGGCAAAGAGGTGCTGGTTGACCCCCCATCCCGTTTTCGGGTCAATAATATTACCTGTGCCCGGGAGGCGGCGAAGGCGGGGCTGGGGTTGGCCTCGTTACCCGCTATGCTCTGTCAGGATGAGCTGGCCAGCGGCGAGCTGGTGATCCTGCTGCCAGAGTGGCAGCAACCCAGGGTGCCGATTTATTTGCTGTTTCCGGAGCGGCAACTGATGCCGCGCAAGTTGCGGGCATTCATCGATTTCATGATTGAGAACGGCGCCGAGTTTGGCATCGACAAGTTGTTGTAAGGGGGAGCTATGGATAACTGGATCAATCTCTATCGCGCCTCACACACCCTGGAGGCGCACGCGTTGAAAGGGGCGCTGGAGGCGGAAGGGGTGCTGGTACGCCTCAATGGCGAGGGGCTGTCGGGCGCCCTTGGCGAGCTGCCGGTCGACATGTTGCAGGTGACCCTGATGGTGCGGGCCGAGGATCGCAGCAAGGCAGGAAGGGTCATCGAGCGTTACCAGCAGCGCCAGGGTAACGGCTGGCTGTGCGGCCTGTGCGGGGAGGAGAACGGCGCCAACTTCGACGTCTGCTGGCGCTGTCACCACGATCCCCACGACAGCTGAGCTTTCTTCCGCTAGCGCGGCGGGAACTCGATATCTTCCCCTGCGCTGGCATCGTGATAGGTCGCCAGATCCAGCTCGTTTTCGCTGCGGGCGATCAGTACCGATACCAGAATATCCCCCGATACATTGACCGTGGTGCGCGCCATGTCGAGGATCCTGTCAATGCCTGCAATCAGTGCCACCCCTTCCAGCGGCAAGCCCACCGCCGTCAGGGTCAGGGTCAGCAGCATCAACCCGGTGCCAGGGGTACCTGCCGTACCGATACTGGCCAGGGTGGCGATGCTGATTATGGTCAGATAATCGACCATGTGCAGGTCCACCCCGAATGCCTGAGCCACGAACAGCGCAGTCACTCCCTGATAGAGGGCGGTGCCATCCATGTTGATGGTGGCGCCGATGGGCAGCACCTTGGCGGTGATGGCGGGGGAGACTCCCAGCCGTTTCTCGGCGCAGGCCAGACTGATGGGCAGGGTGGAGTTGCTGGAGCTGCTGGTGAAAGCCACCGCCTGAGCGTCAACGATGCTCTTGAAGTAGTGCAGTGGATTGAGCCGTGCCAGCAGGAGCAGCAAGGTGCTGTAGACCCCGAGCACGTGCAGCAGGCAGCCGAGGTAGACGGCGCCGATCACCTTGAGCAGCGGCAGCAGCAGGTCGAGACCGTACTTGCCGGTCATCCAGGCCATCAGAGCGCAGACACCGTAAGGCGCGAGCGCCATCACCATCTGGGTCAGCTTGAACATCCCCTCGGCCAGCGAGGTGAAGAAGAGGATGGCGGGGCGGCCACGGCGACCGCTGGCATTGAGGGCGACCGCCAGCGCCACCGCAAAGACGATCACTTGCAGGATCTTGCCATCCACCATCGCCTGTACCGGGTTACTCGGCACCAGATGGCTCAGCACGCTGGCCAGGGTGGGTAGTTCCGACATACCGACCCGCTCATAGGGGCCCATGTCGGCACCCATGCCGGGTTCCAGCAGCCAGCCCATTATCAGGCCGATGCAGATGGCGATGGCGGTCGAACAGAAGTAGAGACAGATCGCCTTGCTGCCGATGCGATCGAGGGCCTTGCCCTTGAGCAGCGAGGTGAGACCGGCGATGACCGAGCAGAAAATGAGGGGCACCATCAGCATCTGGATGGTGTTGACGAACAGGACGCCAAGGGGCTTGAGCAGCAGGGCTTGCTCTTCAAAGCCGACGCCCAGACCCACCCCTGTCAGCATGCCGATCAGGGTCTTGAGCCAGAGTGGTCGGCGGGTCCAGATCTGCCAGGGCTTGAGAGCCTCTCCATGGAACAGCATGACGCCAATATCCTTATACATTGTCTGCGATGGCCAAAAAGGGGCGCCAGTGTAGCGATCCCTGACGCGGGTTGCCACATTATCGACAAAGCGGTGGCGGTGACCACTCCCCTGACCAGGAAATGCGCAATTTATTGGCCTATATCAAGATCCCTCCGGGCGGGGAGATATTTAATTGGCATTAAATATGTTCATTATTGAGGTGAGAGATGTCGCAATCGGTTCATGGTCACGAAGTGATGGAGATGATGCTGGCGCAAGGGGGGCAATTTACCCGTGCCAGCCTGAAACAGGCGATGGCAGAGCGGTTTGGTGCCGAGGCCCGTTTTCATACCTGCAGCGCCAGCGAGATGGATGCGGAAGCATTGATCGACTTTCTGGCTGCCCGCGGCAAATTCATCGACTCGGCTGAGGGTTTCCAGACCCGCGCCGACAAGATCTGCAACCACGGTTAATCCCGCTGCGAGCGCATCATGGCGCTCGCTCAATTCTTCGCCCTTTGCTATATTTCGCCCCCTCTCTTTTCCCTATTCAGGGCGTTGTATGGATACTTTCTCTGCCGCAGTCATGCTGTTTCTGATCATGGACCCGCTGGGCAACCTGCCGGTCTTCCTCTCTATCCTGCGTCATATCGATCCTAAGCGACGTCGCAAGGTGATGATCCGCGAGCTGCTCTTCTCGCTGGCCATTATGCTGCTGTTCCTGTTCGTCGGTCAGCAGATCCTCGGTTTCCTCAACCTGCGGCAGGAGGCGGTCAGCATTGCGGGGGGCATTATCCTGTTCCTGATCGCCATCAAGATGATCTTTCCGAGTGAGGGGGGCGTGACCGGGCTGGCGGCGGGCGAGGAGCCCTTCCTGGTGCCGATGGCGATCCCGATGATCGCCGGTCCTTCGATCCTCGCCTCTTTGATGCTGCTGGCCAATCAGGAGCCCGCCCGGATGGTGGACTGGTCGCTGGCACTCTTTCTGGCCTGGGCTGCCAGCGCGGTGATCCTGATGTTCTACGAGGTATTCAACAAGCTGCTGGGTGAGCGGGGACTCACTGCGGTGGAGCGGCTGATGGGGATGCTGTTGGTGATGATCTCGGTCCAGATGCTGCTGGATGGGGTACATCACTATCTGGCAGTGACCGGCCAAGGCTGAGTGGGTTACATGTTGAAATGAATGAAACGGGGCTACGCAGAGCCCCGTTCTTTTTTGTTGCCGAGAAGGCGTGCCGTCAGCCGTGAGTGGTCGCTGCGGGTTCCAGTTTGCTCATGATGAGGGAGAGCAGCAATTCCCGCAGCCAGCGGTGGCCCGGATCCTCGCTGTGACGCTGATGCCAGATCAGCAGGTGGGAGATGCTGTCCAACCCGATGGGCAGCGGCAGCTGCAACAGCGGATAGACCTGGGTGGCGTGGCGGGCATAGAGCCTGGAGAGGGTCACTATCATGTCGGAGTGCATCCCCATCCGCAGCGCCGCCTCGAAGGAGGGCACGGTTGCCTCGATACGCCGGTAGAGATCCTGCTCCGCCAGCTTGTGATCCAGCATCCAGCGGTCTCGCCCCTCGCAGTAAGTCTGCACATGGGGATAACTGAGGTAGTGCTCCAGATTCCAGTTGGGCTCTCGCAGCGCAGGGTGGTGCTGCTGCACCAGACAGGTGAGATCATCGACCGCCAGCACTCGCTGACAGATGCTGTCGGGCAGGGTATCGAGCCGATAATCGGAGCTGATGCAGTTCTCTCGCACCGCGAAGGCGATGTCCACCTGTCCCTGACTCATCTCGGTCAGACTGTTCTCGGTCCACTCCTCGTAACGCAAGCGGATCCGTGGTGCCTGCCGTTTCAGCTCGCTCAGGTAGAGCGGGGCAAACAGGGTGAAGGCGCTGTCCATGCTGGCGATGACGAACTCCCGCTCCGAGCTGGCGGGGTCGAACTCGGGCGGCTGGATCAGGTTGTCCAGCGACAACAGGATGGGTTGCAACTGTTGTTGCAGCGCAAGGGCGCGGCTGGTGGGTTCCAGCCCGTAGGCAGAGCGGATGAAGAGGGGATCATTGAAGGTATCGCGCAGACGGCCGAGGGCTTTGCTGACCGCGGACTGGCTCAGATGAAGGCGGCGTGCCGCCTTGCTGCCGTTGCGCTCTTCCAGCAATACCTGCAGGATAATCAGCAAATTGAGGTCGATACGACCCAGTTGTTCCAGCAGCATGATATGAATCCTCTTCAATTCTAAGATGAATTTATACCATTTGTTTTCATATCTTGGCGATCTTATCCTCGAATGGTCTCAGGTTCGCATGAACCACTGGTACAGGATGTAGCGGTTGAGGGGACATGTAGCACAATCAATATGGCGACCTTTGGGTCGCCCTATTTTTTGGCTATGATTTATTTGCTCACTTGCACCTGCCTTGATTTTGCCCAACAATCCCTGCGCTCTATTTTGATACAAGTAACAGATATCTCTTTGTGAGGGAGTATCCCTATGGGACTCGGTGGAATTCATATCTGGCATATGCTGATCCTCTTGCTGGTTGTTGTGCTGGTCTTCGGCAGCAAGCGTCTTGCCACTGCAGGTGAGGATCTGGGTACCGCCATCAAAGATTTTCGCAAGGCGATGCGTGACGACGCAAATCATCCGAAATAAGCAGTAGGAGTAGAAAATGTCTGTAGACGAGAAAGTTGAACTGAACGAAACCTGTGACAGCTGTGGCTGTTTTGCCGAGATCGGCACCATCATCGGCGAAGGCGACGATGTGATGGATCTGGTGATTGAAGCCGCGGCCGAGGCGGATGCCCGCGCCAAGCTGGCTGCCTATGAAGCTCTGGCCAAACAGGTCACTGCCGAAGCTCAAGTGAGCAGCGAACTGACTCAGGGCGCCAATGGCGTGATCCTGAAAGCCCGCCTGCAATTCACCTGCACCGCCGAAAAACTGATTTTCGAAATGCGGGCCCGCTCTATCTGAGTTGTCTGATAACGCGGCAGGTTTGCCTGCCGTGTTGACCCTTCTGCTGTGGGTCGGCGTTCTATAGTTACTCTATCCCACAGACGTTTTTGCCCGGCGCGAGTCGGCCAACAGAAGGCGTAAACATCATGACGCAGCGATGGATCTCTGCCCCCAATCCCACCCTCTATCGTGATCCGTGCTGCCAACAGGCAGCAGGCGTGACCTCAGCACAGGGGCAGCCATCGTGATGCGACGCTGGATCTGGGCTCTGCTGGCCCTCTGCTGTTTTCCTCTGCTGGCGGCTGAACTCAAGCCACAGCGTCTGCCCCAACCCGGGGATCTCGAAAGCATTCTGCAAAAGCGCGAACTCAGGGCTCTGGTAGTCTATGAGCGCGGCTTCTATTTTCTCGATCGCGGCGCCCAGTACGGCATTCTGGTCAATCAGCTGCAAGGGTTCGAGCGCTGGCTGAACAAGACCTATCTCGCCAAAGAGAAGGTCAAACTCAAGGTGGTCTACATCCCGGTGCGTCAGGACAAGCTGCTGGACTATCTGACCGAGGGGCGTGGCGATCTGGTGGCGGCGACCATGACGGTGACCCCGACCCGGCGTGAACAGGTTGCCTTCTCCCGGCCGCTCATTTCATCCATCGAGGAGTGGGTGGTGAGCCAGCAGAGCCTGCCCGCCTTCAGCCGCATTACCCAGCTCTCCGGCAGGCGGGTCTGGGTGCGCGCCAGCTCCAGCTACTACGAGAGTCTGCGCCAGCTCAACTGGCTGTTTCGCGAGCTGGGGTTGCCCCCCGTCTATATCGAAACGGTGCCCGAATACCTGCAGGATGGCGATCTGCTGGAGATGGTGGCCGCCGGCATTATTCCCCTGACGGTGACTGACAGCTACAAGGGGCGGATCTGGCTGGGTGGGATGATCTCCGGCCTCAAGGCCCACAAGCTGATACCCCTGCGCAGCAATGGCACCAGTGCCTGGGCGCTGCGCAAGAACAGCCCCGAGCTGCTCAAGGCGGTCAATGGCTATCTGGCGAGTGTCAGCCGCAACAGCCTTTACAGCGACATGACCCTGCGCCGGTTGCTGGTTCGCAGCGATCAGATGAGCAATATCTTGGCGCCGGATCCCATGGGGCGCCTCGCGACCATTCGCAAGGTGCTGGAGAAGTACGCCAATCAATATGATCTCGACTGGCTGATGCTGGCGGCGCTTGGCTACAAGGAGTCCGGCCTCAATCCCAAGGCGCGCTCGCCCAAGGGGGCCGTGGGCCTCATGCAGCTGCTGCCCAGCACAGGGCGGGAGGTCGGCATCAACGGCGCCAGACTCACCACGCTGGAGGGAAATGTGGAGGCCGCCTGCCGCTACATGCGGTTGATCCTCGATACCTACTTCAATGATCCCAAACTGGATCGGCTCAACCGCCACCTGTTTGCCCTCGCTGCCTACAACGCCGGGCCAAACCGGGTGCAGGCGCTGCGAGGCAAGGCGGAGAAGCTGGGGCTCGATCCCAACGTCTGGTTCGGCAACGTGGATCAGCTGGTGGCCAACGAAGTCGGACAGGGGCCGATCAACTATGTCGGCACCATCTACAAGTACTACGTGGCCTATCGTTTCAGCCTGCCCCAGATCGAGGGCAAGGCTGCCGCTATCGAAGCGGCTCAGCCCTGAGCCGGTTGACCGGCAGGGTCGCCTGCACGGTCGGCAATTGCCAGCCACCGTCCCTGTGTTGCAAAAACCAGTGAGCAGGGCCGGTGGCCGGGATGAGATCTGGCTGGCTGAGCTGGCCCAGATAGCGCAACATCGGGGTATCATGCAGTTCCATCAGCAACTCCTTTTGAATATGTGAAGAGGCTCGCCAGCGTTATGACACCCGGCCATGACAGCAGGATGACACCATGATCCCCGGATCCTTTGCCCTGATCGACGATCCCCAGCTGGCGCTGAAGGTGCGTTGTCAATGGATCCGCCATGCCCGCGAGCGGATCCAGGCGCAGTACTACAGCTGGGAGGAGGACAGCAGCGGCAAGTTGCTGCTGAGCGAGCTGCTTCACGCCGCTCGGCGCGGAGTCAAGGTGCAGCTGCTGGTTGATGATCTCTATGCCGGTGACAACCGCTTTCTGGAGATGGTGGCTCACTACCCCGGGATCGAGGTGCGGCTGTTCAACCCCTTCTGGCTGCGGGGTTGGCGCCCGCTGGCATTGTTGCTGGAGGGGCTGCTCAGCTTTCGCCGCATCAACCACCGGATGCACAACAAACTGCTGCTGGTGGATGGCAAGCTGGCGCTGATCGGCGGGCGCAACATAGGCGATCGCTACTTCGGTCTGGATCCGCAAGCTCCCTTCGTGGATCTCGATCTCGCCTGTCGGGGGGGACTGTGCCAGCAGATGGTGCAGGGGTTCGAGCAGTTCTGGCACAGCCGCTGGAGTCACCCCATCCGCCATCTGCTGCGTCGCGAGCTGCTGCTCGCCGAAATTCAGGTGGTCAACGACTTCCTGTTCACCATGACGGATCCGGCGGTGGCAAGGGTCTACGATCTGCCCGCCGTGCTGTTTGACGAGGCTGACGTGCCGCTGCAGTGGCACGAGGGGCGGGCCGAGGTGTGGTTCGACCGTCCCGGCAAGGGGCTGATCTCCCGTCCCGCCACTGCCCGTCAGCTCTGGCGACAGCTGGCTGACAATCCCGGCTCGCTGGAGTTGGTGACCCCTTACCTCATCCTTACTCGCGGGTTCCGGCACCGTCTGGCGCGGCTGCGCCAGCAGGGGGTTGCCATCGACATTCTCACCAACTCGCTGGCCAGCACCGATGTGCCGCTGGTCTATGGCGCTTATCAGCGTTATCTCGGCTGGTTGCTGCGCCAAGGGATCCGGGTCGCCGAGTTTGACCATGGCCACTGCAGCTTGCACGCCAAGCTGATCCTGCTGGGGGAGGAGCGGGCGCTGTTCGGCAGCCTCAACCTCGATCCTCGCTCACTCTTTCTCAATACCGAACTGATGCTGCATCTGCACTGCCCGCCGATCTGCGAGGCGCTGCGAACGTGGCTGGCTCACTGGCAGGAGCAGGCGGGTGGATTGCCGCGCAAACCCGAAGGGTGGTCAAGGCGACTGATAGCCCGCCTTAGCGACTGGTTGCCACTGCGCCGTTGGCTGTGAGGCGGCCATTTTTTGTGCGAGATCTCGCAAAGCCTTGTAAGCCATTGCTGATGCCCTTTGCGGGTGAATAACCATGCATGAACCTATCCTGCTGTTTTATAACAATTTAGCGGTGATGATAAGGCTGTTTTTTGTACTCTGATGTGAATGGAATTAGCATAAAAACGTTTTTTATTTTGTTTTTATGCGTAATATTTCAGTTGCAAGGACAAACACGGCGGCCTGTCTGCCGTGTGGACGAAGGTTGTAACGGGTAGCTGGCCGGTTGCATTGCTGCAATTGGCGCGCACTTCAGATGGGTCGCGAACTATCGGAAAGTGAAACAGAGACCCGGCGTGGCCGGACTCCAATATGGAACATGCTATTTGCGAGGGGGTGACATGGACATGTCACCCCACTTTTTTGGCCGCTCGCCACCGTTTATCTTTTTCCATGATTGTTGCTCATCGCAAGAGCCGCAGAGGGCAAGGCAATAACAAGGCAATAAAAAGAGGGCCGCAATAGCGGCCCTCTGTCTCATCTGCCCGGTGGATTAACCAGCCTTGACGCTGCGGCGACGCTGCAGCCAGACGATCGCCCCGAACAGCAGGAAGCCCGGGATCCACATCCACTCCTTGGTCCAGCGCTCGGTCGGCGCCTTGACGGTGAGGATCTCCTGATCGAACTCCAGTCCCATGGTGGCGGCCGGGCTGCCAAAGGCGACGTTGTCGATCAGCGTCTTGCCATCCTGCTCATAGAGGCTCAGCCCCAGATTGGCCAGCCGCTCCTCGCCATTTGCCCCATCCGGTACGGCGACCAGCAGGGTGAACTTGCGTGGCTTGCCCACCGCATCTTCACCGAGGATCCGCAGCCGCAGGGTGCTCTCCGCCTCCACTTCACCCATGGTTTGGGCCAGCTGGGCAGGTGGGGTCTCGCGATAGGGGTCGTGCACCATGTCCATCCAGAAACCCGGGCGGAACAGGGTGAAGGCGACCAGCAACAGCAGCACGCTCTCGTACCAGCGGCTCTTCACCAGGAACCAGCCCTGAGTGGCGGCGGCGAAGATCAGCATGGCGATGGTCGCCACGATGAAGATCAGCACCCCGTGGGCGAAGTCCACGTCGATCAGCAGCAGGTCGGTGTTGAAGATAAACAGGAATGGCAGCGCCGCGGTACGCAGGCTGTAGTAAAACGCCGTGATCCCGGTTTTGATGGGATCGCCCTTGGAGACAGCCGCAGCCGCGAAGGAGGCCAGTCCCACCGGTGGCGTCACATCCGCCATGATGCCGAAGTAGAAGACGAACAGGTGCACCGCGATCAGCGGCACGATCAGCCCGTTTTGCTGCCCCAGCGTCACGACCACCGGTGCCAGCAGGCTGGAGACGACGATGTAGTTGGCGGTGGTGGGCAGCCCCATGCCGAGGATCAGGCTCAGCAGGGCGGTGAGCAGCAGCATCAGCAGCAGGTTGCCCATGGAGAGGAACTCCACCAGATCCGCCAGCACCAGACCAACCCCGGTCTGGGAGACCGCACCCACGATAATCCCCGCGGTGGCGGTGGCAATGCCGATACCGATCATGTTGCGGGCACCGGCAACAAGCCCTTCCCGCAGATCCACCACGCCATCAGCGACGGTGCCGTAGTCGTGCTTGCCGTCCTTGCGCAGCCAGTTGAGCAGCGGGCGCTGGGTCAGCAGGATGATCACCAGCATCACGGTACCCCAGAAGGCCGACAGCCCCGGCGAGAGGCGTTCCACCATCAGGCACCACACCAGTACCACCACCGGCAGCAGGAAGTGCAGGCCGGAGAGCAGCACGGCGCGGGTGTTGGGCAGCTCGGTGAGCGGCTTGTCGGGATCTTCGGCAGGCAGTGGTTCATTGCTGGCGGCGATCTTCAACAGAGCCACATAGGTGGCAGCCAGCAATACCGAGATCCCCGGCAGGGCGTAGTCACCCAGTGCAGGTTTGAGCCAGCCGAGGCCATAGTAGACCGCCAGTGACAGGCCGCTGATGAGGGCCGCGCCAAAGGCAAAGCCGGTCAGGCGGCGCAGCCAGGGTTTGGGCTGATGGTTGCCGATGGGCTGCATGCCCAGTTTCAGCGCCTCCAGATGGACGATGTAGAGCAGCGCGATATAGGAGATGGCGGCAGGCAGGAAGGCGTGCTTGATGATCTCCACATAGGGGATACCCACGTATTCGACCATCAGGAAAGCCGCAGCCCCCATCACGGGTGGCATGATCTGGCCGTTGACCGAGGAGGCCACTTCGACCGCCCCCGCTTTCTCTGAACTGAAGCCCACCTTCTTCATCATCGGGATGGTGAAGGTGCCGGTGGTCACCACGTTGGCAATCGACGAGCCGGAGATCAGACCGGTGAGGCCGGAGGCGACCACGGCCGCCTTGGCCGGGCCGCCGCGCAGGTGACCGAGCAGGCTGAAGGCGAGCTGGATAAAGTAGTGACCGGCACCGGCCCGCTCCAACAGGGCGCCAAACAGCACGAACAGGAACACGAAGCTGGTGGAGACGCCAAGGGCGATGCCGAACACCCCTTCGGTAGTGATCCACTGGTGGTTGGCCAGCGCGGTAAAGCCTACCCCGCGATGTGCCAGCAGTCCCGGCATCCAGGGGCCCGCCAGGCTGTAGACCAGAAAGACGATGGCGATGACCGCCAGTGCCGGCCCCAGGGCGCGGCGCGCCGCTTCCAGCAGCAGCGGAATGCCGATACAGGCGGTCACCAGATCGGCGGTGGTGAGGGTGCCGGGACGCAGCGCCAGTGCTTCATACATCACAAACAGGTAAGACGCGGCGCCAGCAGCGATCAGACCGAGGGCGATATCGCCGAGGGGAACCCGATCCCGTGGCGAGGAGCGAAATGCCGGGAACACCAGAAAAGCGAGCAACAAGGCAAAGGTGAGGTGAATGGAGCGGGTTTCGGTGTCATTGAGCACGCCAAACCCCACCATGAAGGGGAGTGGCGAGGCGATCCAGAGCTGGAACAGGGACCAGGCCAGCGCCAGCGCTGTGATGAGCCAGCCCATGATGCCCAGCGGCAGGCGAGCGCCCACATCCTGGGCGATCAGTTCCTCGGTAGAGAGTTGTTTATCTTGCATAGGGTTAACTTGTGCCAACGAGTACAACAAGAGCGACACCCGCCCCCGCAATCAGGCGGCAGACGGGTGTCGAAGAGAGTGACAAAGGCCCCGGGGCCTTCAATCAGAGCCAGCCGCGCTCTTTGTAGTAGCGGGCAGCCCCTTCATGCAGCGGTGCAGAGAGACCTACCTTGATCATGTCGGCCTCTTTCAGGTCGGCAAAGGCAGGGTGCAGGCGCTTGAAGCGATCCAGGTTGTCGAACACCGACTTGACCAGCTGATAAACCACTTCCGGATCGGTTTTGGCGCTGGTGGAGAGCACCGCTTTGCCACCGATGGAGGGGGTCGGCTTGTCGCTGCCCTTGTAGATGCCACCCGGGATCTCGGCCTTGCTGTAGTAGCTCTTCTCGGCCAGCAGCTTGTCGATGTCGGCGCCGGTCACAGGTACCAGTACCGCATCTGTGGTGGTGGAGGCTTCCTGAATGGCGCCGTTCGGGTGACCGACGAAGTAGCTCATGGCGTCGATGTTGTTGTCACCGAGGGCGGAGGCCTGTTCGGCCGGTTTCAGCTCGGAGACCAGACCGAAGTCACCCTTCTTCCAGCCTTTGACCGCCATGATCTCTTCCATGGTGTCACGCTGGCCGGAGCCCGGGTTGCCGATGTTGACGCGCTTGCCCTTCAGATCGTCGAAGCTGGCGATCTTGGCATCGCGGCGAGCCAGGATGGTGAACACCTCGCTCTGCAGGGAGAAGACGGCGCGCATATCGTCCATGGCCCCTTCGGCCTGGAACGGCGGCAGCCCCTTCATCGCCTTGAACTGGTGGTCGGATTGCATGATGCCGAAGTTGAATTCACCGCTGCGGATGCCGTTGACGTTGGCAACACCACCGCCACTGGCCGGGGCGTTGCACTTGATCTGGTGATCGGCGGCGCCGCGATTGAGGAAGCGGCAGATGGACTGGCCAGCGACATAGTAGACGCCGGTCTGACCGCCGGTGCCTATGGTCACGAAGCGCTCCTGCGCTTGTACCGGACCACCGAATGAAACACCGACCAGAGCCGCCGACAGGGCGCATGCCAAAGTTAATCCTTTCATTTTTTCTCCCTTTTCTTTGATTTTGTTTATCCGATCCCCGGATAAATTGATGGCAATCCCGTTCTGCGCCGGGCTTGCCCGCTCTTCTCGTTGCGCGAAAGCGGGGGAGTTGATCACCCCCTTTCCGGCAGTCACCCTCATCCTGTGGTGAGGCTACCGACCTCCTGTCGGTCGAAGATAAATTGGCCCCTGAGGGGCCAAATAAAAAGTTGCAAGCACTCCGATTAAGCACATTCACCCAACATAAATCAAACGAAATGGCAAAATAACGGAGTTAAATCTTGAGAAACATGACCTCGATCATTCATTTTCTTGCCGAAGATTAATTTGATATGAAGGGAAATGGAAGAGGGAAAAACTACGAGAGGATTCTTATGCGGCCCTTGAATGACAAGGGCCGGAGTCATGAGAGATCAGTTGGCTGGGGTGGCCAGATCCAGGATAAAGGCGTATTCCAGCGCGATATCCTCGTAGGCTTTGAAGCGGCCCGACTTGCCGCCGTGGCCGGCGTCCATGTCGGTGTTCAGTAACAACTTGTTATCATCTGTCTTCAGTTCGCGCAGCTTGGCGACCCACTTGGCGGGCTCCCAATACTGCACTTGCGAGTCGTGCAGTCCGGTGGTGACCAGCAGGTTGGGATAGGCTTGCGCCTTGACCTGATCGTAGGGGCTGTAGCTCTTCATGTAGTCGTAGTAGCGCTTCTGGTTCGGGTTGCCCCACTCGTCATACTCCCCGGTGGTGAGGGGGATCGACTCGTCCAGCATGGTGGTGACCACATCGACGAACGGCACCTGCGCCACCACGCCGCGATAGAGTTCGGGCGCCTGATTGATGACCGCCCCCATCAGCAGGCCACCGGCGCTGCCGCCCATGGCGTAGACCTGATCTTTGGCACCGTAGCCTTGCTCAACCAGCGCCTTGGTGACATCGATAAAGTCATTGAAGGTGTTCTGCTTTTTCAGCAACTTGCCATCTTCGTACCAGTGACGGCCCAGCTCTTCACCACCCCGGATATGGGCGATGGCGTAGACGAAGCCGCGATCGAGCAGGCTCAGGCGCGAGCTGCTGAAGTCGGGATCCATGCTGGCGCCGTAGGATCCATAGCCATAGACCAGCAGCGGATTCTTGGGCGCATCGGCCTGCTCTTTCTTGAACTTGTCCTTGCGATAGACCAGCGACACTGGCACCGATACGCCGTCGCGGGCGGTCACCCAGAGTCGCTCGCTGGCGTACTGGTCGGCCTTGAAGCCGGCCACCGGTTGCTGCTTGAGCAGGGTGCGCTTGCCGCTCGCCATATCCAGCTCATAGGTGGAGGCGGGGGTAGTCATGGAGGAGTAGCCATAGCGCAGGGCGCTGGTATCCGGCTCCGGGTTGTAGGCGAGCCAGGTGACATAGGCGGGATCGTCGAAGGCGATCTCCTTCTCGTCACCGCTCTGCCAGTTGATCTGGCGCAGTCGGGTCAGCCCCTTGTTGCGCTCTTCCAGTACCAGCCAATCCTTGAACAGGGCGTAGCTCTCCAGCAGTACCTCCGGATTGGGGGCAATCACCGCCTTCCAGCGATCGACCGGGCTCTCCTTGGTCTCGTAGAGGCCGAAGTTCTTGCCATCCTTGTTGGAGCGGACATAGAAGCGGCCGCGGTAGTGATCCAGGCTGTATTCGTGATCCACCTTGCGCGGCAGGAACAGACGGGGGGCGTGCTCCGGCAGGTTGGCATCGATCAGCCGCGCTTCGCCGGTGGTAGTGCTGGAGAGGGCGATGACGATGAAATCTTCCGAGGTGGTGGCGTAGAGGCTGACGTAGAAGGAGTCATCCTTCTCCTCGTAGACCAGCTTGTCCGTGGCCGGATCCGTCCCTAGCGTGTGGCGATAGACCTGATAGGGGAGCAGGGTCTGCGGGTGCTTGCGGACATAGAAGACGGTCTTGTTGTCGTTGGCCCACACCAGATTGCCGGAGGTGTTCTCCAGCGTGTCGGCGGCCCACTTGCCGCTCTCCAGATCGAGGAACTGGATCTTGTATTGGCGGCGGGAGAGATAATCCTCCGCCACCGCCAGCCAGCGGTTGTTGCGACTCACCTCAAGGGCGCCGAGGGCATAGAACTCGTGCCCCTCGGCTCGCAGGTTGCTGTCGAGCAGCAGACTCGCCTGCTCTTCACCGAGCTTGGTGCGCGAATAGATCCCGTACTCCTTGCCCGGCTCATAGCGGGTCTGGTAGCGGTAGCCATTCTTCACATAGGGTACCGACTCATCCTGCTGGGGGATGCGGGCGACCATCTCCTTGTAGAGTTGCTCGCGCAGCGGCTTGGTCGGTTTGAGCATAGCTTCGGTGTAGGCGTTCTCGTCCTCGAGGTATTGCAGCACTTCCGGCGCCTGACGTTGGTCGTCACGCAGCCAGTAGTAGTTGTCGATGCGGGTATCCCCGTGTTTTTTCAGAGTGCGGGGATGTTTGGCGGCCACGGGCGGCTGGATTGGATGTTCGCTTGTCAGCATGGCGGGCTCTTCATTGGCATAAGTGGGGGGGAGAACTGTCAGAAAGGCTAGCAGCAGAACTCCTCGGGAAAAGGTAAACATGTCGCATCCTTGGCGCTGGAAAGGGTTGGTAGACCTGAGCATCGGCTCCATGAATTGGCGTTAAATCTGCCCCTTGTTGCCGGTGGTTGCAAGCAATCCCTTGTTATTGCAGGAAATGTAATCAAAAAAAGCCGCTATCTCGCGATAGCGGCCCTCTTTCTGGCCATGAGCGGCAAGAGTCCGCTCAGGTGTGCCTCACATGATATGGGAGTGCCCTCTCATGGCCAGTTTTCGTCAGCCTGGGTAGCTCGACCAGCGGTTGGTCGCGCCCTCGTTGCTGATACTCAGTACCTCATAGGGATGGCCCGGAATATCCATGCCCGGCGCACTCTGGGGCATGTCCGGAATGGTCAGGCCACGGATCGCCGGTTTTTCCCTGAGCAGCTTCTGCACATCGGCGGCCGGTACATGCCCCTCGATCACATAGCCATTTACGATACCGGTATGGCAAGAGGCCAGTTCCGGCGCGATACCGTATTGCTGCTTCACTGCGCCGAGCTGTTCGGTTTCGATAACGTCCAGTTCGAAGCCATTCTGCTCCATGTGCTCGTTCCAGCTTTGGCAGCAACCACAATATTTGGATTTGTAGACGGTCATCTTCTCGGCCGCGAGAGCCGAAAAGCTAACGGTACCGGCCAGCATGGCCAGTAACAGGGGTTTGTACATCACTCACCTCAGATTAAAAGAAAAGATGCCCGATACGGGATGCGTTTCAGATCTGGATGCGTGGGGGACGTTCGAGCCGCTCGCACGGGGCGTCCGGCATAAAGAGAGAGGGGGAGGCGAAGTCGGGGGTATCCGGTTCCAGCACGGCGACCGTCAGGCTGTCGCTGCCTACCAGCGTCATCGAGAGGGCGGTGGTAAAGCTGCCGCAGGGCATCGCTTTTTCCAGGGTGCGCTCGCTCTGGCTGCAGTGGGTAGTCAGGGTACAGAGGTCGGTTGCGGCCCGGCTGCCAAACGACATCAACACCAGCACCAGACTCCACAAGGGGAGCCAGCGACGGGCGTGAGCGAGTTGGCGACGGGTGAGAACCATGGAATGACTCGAAAATAACAAGGGGCACATGGTAACCCTGTGCCCCGGGGGAGGGTCAAGCCCTCCCCATGGTGTCAGTCAGCCAGGATTAAGGTTGCTGACGGGTCGCCGCCAGCACGATCTCGCGCACGCAGACGTTGGCAGGCTGGTTCCAGGCGTAGAGCACGGCATCGGCGATCACTTCCGGCGCAATGACGCCGCCCATCTGATCTTTCCAGTCGTGGTAACCGGCCTTGATGCTCTCGTCAGTGGTGTGGCTGAGCAGCTCGGTCTCGACCGCACCCGGGGCAATGGTCACCATACGTACGCCGACATCGGCCACCTCTTCCCGGATGTTCTCGGTCAGGGCGTGCACGGCGAACTTGGTGGCGCAGTAGGCAGCATGGTTCGGGAAGGTCTTGCGACCGGCGATGGAGCTGATGTTGATGATGGTGCCGCTGCGGCGCTCTTTCATGCCTGCCAGCACTGCGTGGACGCCGTTCAGTACCCCCATCACGTTGATGTTGAGCATCTGCTGCCACTCGGCGGGATCCTGCACATCTGCCTGACCAAGCAGCATGACGCCGGCGTTGTTGACCATGCAGCCGACCGGGCCAAATTTGGCTTCTGCCTGCTGGACGGCGGCTTTCATGGCGGCGGTGTCGGTCACATCGACCCCGATGCAGAGGGTATCGGGCAGGTTCAGTGTCTGCATCGGCTCGACCCGGCGGGCCAGCAGCAGCAGCGGATGACCGGCAGCAGAGAAGGCACGGGCGATGGCGGCACCGATCCCGGCGGAGGCACCGGTGATCACGACGAGAGATTTGGACATGGGTCTTTCCTTCTGATTCAAGAGTCGGTTTGAGCAAACAGGTGGCTGGCCAGCACGGAACCCAATCACTATAGTCACTGCATCTATAAGTGATAAATATTGTTTTCCGCTGGTTATCATCTGAAAAAACTATGGTTGGTTTATGCTGGACTTGAGATTGCTGCGTTTCTTCATCGCCATCTATGAAGAGAAGAACATCACGGCGGCGGCCGAGCGCTGCCACGTCAGCCAGCCCTCCCTCTCGGCGGGGCTGCGCCAGCTGGAAGAGGCGCTCGGTGACAGCCTGTTTGTCCGGGGCAAGAAGGGGGTGGTGGCGAAAGATCCGGCCCACTATCTCTATCCCCATGCGGTCAAGCTGGTGGAGGAGGCGCGCCGTCTGCCGGAGCTGTTTCGCCAGAAAGCGACGCGTGCGAGGCTCAATATCGCCATCATGCCGGACTTGAGTCGCCGTCGGGTGGCCGGGCTGTTGCAGCAAGTACAACGCGTGTTGCCGCAACTGGATCTCACCCTCTCCGACTACATCACGCCCGCCGACTGCCGCTTGACGCTGGATGCCTTGCGCCGGGAGGACGAGATCTTTCTGCCGCTGTGGGAGGAGGATTATGTGCTCTGCGTGCCGGTCGATCATCCCCTGGCCAGACGCGAAAGGATCGAGCTGGCCGAGCTGCAACATTATGATTTTATTGAGTGCCCGCCCTGCGAAGCCCATCAGCAGACTATCGGCCTGCTGGCCTGTGACCGGCTTACCCTCAATCTGGTGGCCAAGGCCGAGAGCAAGGGGCTGGTGATGGCGCTGGTGCTGGCGGGGGTTGGCATCAGTTTTCTGCCGGACGGGCTGGTGGAGGATGAGGCAGGGCTCTGTACCCTGCCGGTGAGCGGGCCGCGGATGTTTCGCCGAATTGGGCTCTGCTATCCCGCCCACCAGACCCTCAATCCGGCGCTGCGGGAGCTGATCCCCGAGTTGGCAGGCTATGGCGCTTCCTGATAAGGTCGCTCTCCTGTGCACCTTTACGATGCAGCTCCCCAGACTCCCCTTTTCTGTTTACCTCGCCTTGCACCGCAAGGCTTTGTTCGGGTGATGTGGTCATGAAACGCATTCTGGTTATTTTTTCCCATCCCGCGCTGCAGAGCTCGCGGGCCAACAAGCAGCTGTTGCAGGCGATTGAAGGGCTGGAGGGGGTCAAGGTTCACGACCTCTATCAGCACTATCCCGACATGTTTATCGATGTGAAGCGGGAGCAGGCGCTGCTCTGTGAGCACGATATCATCGTCTTCCAGCACCCGTTTTACTGGTACTCCTGCCCGGCCATCATGAAAGAATGGATGGACCTGGTGCTGGAGTATGGCTACGCCTACGGCCCCGAAGCCCACGCCCTCAAGGGCAAGCAGTGGCTGAGCGCCATCACCACCGGCGGGGCGCCGGAGTCCTACTGCAGCGAGGGATACAACAGCCGACCGCTGCTCGATTTTCTGCTGCCATTTCAGCAGGCGGCCACCTTGTGCGGCATGAACTGGCTGCCCCCTTTCGTGCTGCACTCCTTTCACAAGATCAAGGATCCCGCCGCCCTGCGCCGCTGTGGACAGGATTACCGCCAGCTGCTTTGCGCCCTGCGTGACGATCAGCTGACTCCAGAGCAACTGGCCGGGCGTCCTTATCTGCGCGACTTGCTGGAGGTGCTCTGATGAAACACGGACAGCTTGTTGGCCGAGTCTATGAGTCGGATCAGACGTTCAAACGGAGGGCTGACTGATGGGCCACGGGATCCTGTTTGATGCCTTTATCTACCTCTCCGCCGCCGTCATCGCGGTGCCGCTGGCCAAGCGCTGGGGGTTGGGCTCGGTGCTCGGCTACCTGCTGGCGGGAATCATCATAGGCCCCTTCCTGTTGGGGCTGGTGGGGGAGCAGAAGGATGTGATGCACTTCGCCGAGTTTGGCGTGGTGCTGATGCTGTTTCTGGTCGGGCTGGAGTTGCGTCCGGCCCTCTTGTGGCAGCTGAAGGGGCCGATCCTCGGCACCGGTGGCCTGCAGGTGCTGCTCACTACGGCGGCACTGACCGGCGTGGCGCACCTGATCGGTCTGCCGCTGCAACAGGGGCTGGCCATCGGCCTCATTCTGGCGCTCTCCTCCACCGCCATCGTGTTGCAGAGCCTGCAGGAGCGCAAGCTGATGCAGAGTGAGAGCGGTCGCTCCGCCTTTGCAGTGCTGCTGTTTCAGGATATTGCGGTCATTCCGATCCTGGCGCTGCTGCCGCTGCTGGCCATGGCGCCGGTCGCCAGCAGTGGTGGCTCCGAGCTGGCTGGTTGGCAGCATGGTCTGCTGGTGGTCGCGGCCATCTCCGGCATTGTGCTGGGTGGCCACTACCTGATGCGGCCGGTATTTCGTGCCATCGCCCAGTCCCATATGCGGGAGATCTTCGTCGCCGCCGCTCTGCTGCTGGTGATCGCTATCGCTGTGCTGATGGAGTCGGTGGGGCTCTCGCCCGCTCTCGGCTCCTTCCTCGCCGGTGTGGTGTTGGCCGATAGCGAATATCGCCACGAGCTGGAGGCAGACATTGAGCCGTTCAAGGGCTTGCTGCTCGGCCTGTTCTTTATGTCGGTGGGGGCGGGGATCGACTTCGGGCTGTTTGCCGAGCACCCCTTCCTGATACCAACCCTGGTCGTTGGCCTGATGGTGCTCAAATGGCTGGTGCTGATGGCGCTTGGCTTCATCATCCGAATCTCGCCGAGCCAGCGCTGGACCTTCGCGCTGGCGCTCGCGCAGGGGGGCGAGTTTGCCTTCGTGCTCTTCTCGTTTGCCGCCCAGAATCGGGTGCTGCCCGGCGAGACCATCTCGTTGCTGACGCTGGTGGTAGCGCTCTCCATGGCGCTCACCCCACTGCTGCTGATCCTCAATGATCGGGTGATCCAGCCCTGGTTCGATTACCGTAACCAGAGCGACGCACCGCAGCATGAGCAACCTGAGCTGGTGGAGCATCCGGTGATCATCGCGGGCTTCGGCCGCTTCGGTCAGATCGTGGGGCGTCTGCTGCATGGTCACGGCATCGGCACCACCATCCTTGAGCAGGATGCCAGCCAGATAGAGACCCTGCGCAAGTATGGCTATCAGGTCTTCTATGGCGATGCCAGCCGGATCGATCTGCTCCATGCCGCAGGGGCGCACAAGGCGAAGCTGCTGGTGCTCTCCATCAACGATCCGGCTACCTCGCTGGCGGTGATCGAGATGGTGCAGAAGCACTTCCCGCACCTGAAGATCCTGGCGCGAGCTCTGGATCGACCCCATGCCCACGAGATCCTGCGCCGCGGGGTCGAGAGCGTGCACCGGGAAACCCTCGGCTCTGCGGTCGATCTGGGGGTGGAAGCCCTGACCCAGCTTGGGTTTAGGGCCAACCAGGCCTGGCGGGCGGGGCAGACCTTCAAGCAGCACGATAACTGGCTGTTGCGCGAGCAGGTCAACTATCTGGACGACGAACACACTTATATCAACAAGAGCCTGCAATACCGGGAGATCCTCTCCGATCTGTTGCAAGACGACGAGGAGGGGCAGGAGCGTATCCATGCCCACAACTGGAATAGCGGGCTACCCGACGACAAGGAAGCAAAATGATTGCCTATTACCCCATGTTCAAACACCTGCATATGACGCTGGCACTGGTCAGTCTGCTGCTCTTTATCTATCGCTGGAGTCTGGCGCTGGCCGGCAGCGATCGGTTGCAGCAGAAGTGGCTGAAGATCCTGCCGCATATCAACGACACCTTCCTGCTGCTGTTTGGTGTGTTGCTGGCGGTGGCCTTGCAGTTGAGCCCGGGTCAACAACCCTGGCTGATGGCCAAGCTGATTGCACTGGTGCTCTATATCGGTCTGGGTGTCATGGCGCTCAAGCGCCCGGCCCGCGGTCAGAAGCTGGTGGCCGGTGTGGCGGCACTGGCGGTGTTTGGCTACATGGTCGGTGCGGCTATCACCAAGTCAGCCTGGTCGTGGCTGATGTGAGCAAAAGGGGAGAGTCATGCTCTCCCCTGAAATCATATTCTGTGATGAATTAATTAATCGGAGTTTTATGCTAACAATAAATCGCAAGATAGAACTTTCATTTGAGGGATTTTTGGCTAATTTTAGCCTCTAGCGGCTCCTTTTTTGAGTTCATTGTCTTTATAAATCAACTGTTTAGTGTGTTTTGTATGAAAATGGCGACAGTTGTCGCAGCAAAACTTGCGACATAGACTGTCGCAAGTCACGACTAGCATACAGTCAACGCTAAACCAGTGAAGGCAAGCACCATGAGCAAGAAGCTGTTACGACAACTGACCTTGGCGCGTTGCATCCCGCACCGCCCTTACAAGCTGACCGCCAGCCAACTCCAGGTAAAACTGGAAGAGGAAGGTATCCACGTCAGTCTGCGTACCGTGCAACGGGACCTGGAGGAGATGTCCGGCATGGGACTGTTCGACCTCACCTCGGACGAGCGCAGCAAACCCCATGGCTGGTGCTTCGAGCGCCACGGCCTCAACGACTTTGCCAATATCATGCCGCTCTCGCTGGCGGTGGCCCTGAAAACCTGGAGTGATCAGGCGAGCCAATTGTTGCCAGCGAGCGTACTGACCGAACTGAACCCGCTGGTCGACAAGGCGAGCCAGGTGATCCGCGACAGCCAGAGCGAACTGGCCGAACGCTGGCTGGAGAGTGTCCACCAGTCACCGCGTCCGTTTGCCGGCAACCCGGAGATCCGCCGCAGCACTCTGATCCGCGATGCGCTCTGGCGTGGTCGCAAGTTCAGTGCCGAGATCCAGCGCGTGATCAAAGAGCGCACCGTGTGGCTCTGCTACGACCGTATCAACCCGCTCGGCATTCTCAATCAGCCGGACGGCCCGATCCTGCTCTGCACTCTGTCCGAGCTGGATCCCAAGGTCTACGGCATTCCGTTTGACCATATCAAGAACGTGGAGCTGACCAACTTCAGCGCCACCCAGCCGAAGGATTTCAATATCCAGAAGCTGATCCGCGATCAGGGCTATCAGGATGTGAGCGGCCCGATCCGCTTCGTCGGCCGGATCGATGCCAACAGCCAGTCGCTGGTGGATAACCAGATCCCCGGCAATAATCCGCGCATGACCCGCTATGACAAGCGCAGTGTGGTGGTGGAGACAGAAGTGCAGGACACCCCGGAGTTTCGCAGCTGGTTGAACAACATCGGCGGTGAACTGGAAGTGCTGGCACCGGAATCGCTGCGCAAGGCCTATCTCAATCCGGCCAACCGCTTGAGCTGATTAAAAGATTGGAATGTTGAAGAGTCGAGCCTGGTCTCGGCTCTTTTTTTTGCGGTTTTTTTAAGCATATTTATTCAACTAATTTTTAAGTCTTAACGTCAGGATTGAACCGTTTTCCTGCCCCGTTTTTGGGGGCGAAACCCGTGTAAGAGATCTGCCATAGCGACTGTAAGAGGCTGGCGCTTTGAGCCGTACGCGAAGCCATGCCAGAATGATCGAGCTTTCCTGTGAAACTAAATAAATGGCTGATATTAAAGGATTAGTTTTTAAGTTCGTATTTTTGGATGGGAGCTGCATCGGATCTTTATCATTGGATGGCCCTTGTTCGGGGTGCGCATTTCCTTAGTATGGGTCTCACAAGGACGGAGCTGGTCCGGCAGGATGCAGGGCAGCGCATAAAGATGGAATAGTCCGCAGGATGTGGACAAGGGACACCTCAGGATGAGCTCGATAATCAGGATGATTATCGTCACGGATGAATAAAGGAACACCGCGGGATGCGGCAGGACACTCTCGGGATGGGAGCAGAACGAACGGAACCTCGTTCTTCAGGATGAACAGGACCTCGCCGGATGCGAGAGGAATACTTCAGGATGAAGTGAGATAACCCGGATGGTTATCTGTCAGGAAGACGCAAGGAACCCCACAGGACGTGGTAATGGACACCTCCAGGATGGAGACAGGGAAGCAGTTCAGGATGAATTGCCAGGCTAGGAACGCCGCAGGACACGCCAACGGATTGGAAAGGGGATATTCCAAAGGATTAGGATAACGTCAGGGATTGCAGGGAGCATTGCAGTTCTACGGACAGGACGACACGACTCTAGGGGACGGCTACCGCCGTCCCCTTTTCTTTTATGGTTTGTCCGAGAGATTGCCGCGCTGGGCGGCGTTGACGATCTCTTGCAGGCGCTGACGAATGTCGACCATGCCAAACACGCCAAATATCAGCACAGTGACAAATTCGGCCTTGGTGACAGCGAAGTAGCGTTTGCAAGCTGCCTTGATCATGCTGGCCTGCAGCCAGTGCAGCAGGGCGACGATCACGCCGCAGACCGGCAGAAAGCCGTTGAGTTTGCCGGGCAGCGGGGCAATCAGGCTCACCAGCACGCCAAACCAGAAGAACAATATCAGCCCCATCGCCAACAGATTAAAGACTCGCTTCATTGTTTACCTCTCTTAGATAGAGTTGATAGCAGACCTGACCTGCTTGTTTGTCCTTGAGTAACTGCCAGTTGGCGGGCAGCGCCAGATCGGCCATCTCTTTTTCCCGCTCCAGATAGATGAGGGCGTCCGGCGCCAGCCAGCCGCGCTGCTCCAGCAGTTCGCACACTTGCGGCAGCAGCTCGCGGCGAAACGGCGGATCGAGGAATACCAGATCAAACGGCGTGGCCGGGCCTTGCAGCCAGCTCACTGCATCGGTCTGGAATACCTGACCCTGTGTGCTGCCGAGAGTGGCCAGATTCTTTTTGATCTGCTCTGCCGCCCCTCTGTCCATCTCGATCAGGGTTACCTGCTCGGCATAGCGCGACAGCGCCTCCAGACCAAGGCCGCCGCTGCCGGCAAACAGGTCGAGGCAGCGGGTGCCGCGGATGTGGGGAGCCAGCCAGTTGAAGATGGTCTCCTTGACGCGATCCGTGGTGGGTCTGAGCCCCTCCACATCCTTGACCGGCAATTTGCGGCCTCGCCACTGGCCGCTGATGATTCTTACAAAGCCCGATTTTCCTTGCGGGGCGGGACTCTTGCTCGGGTTGCTACGGCTGGATTTCACTCTGGGCATCGCGTTTCATCGTCAGAAAATAAAGTGGTAGTATAAGGCGGTTCATTTTTATGCCGACCCGCCCAGGGACGGCTATCTTAGCAGTCAGCCTTTGATGTGAGTATTTTTAGATGGCAAAAGGTTTGTTTTCCTGGCTGGGTTTCGGCCGCAAGAAAGAAGAGGCTGAGGCTGTCCAACCACAGACACCCCAAGCCACCCCCGTTACCGTTGAGCCCGAGGTCACTGCTACCCCCGCTCCCGTTTCCGATATAACTGTTTCCGATAGTACGCCGGCTGTTGCCCCCGAAGTGCCTGCCAGCGCACAGAATCCCGTTTTGCAAGATGATTGCTGCCTGCCGACCGAGCTGGACGACCACGGCCCGCTGGTGGTGGAGGAGTGCGCCTCCGATCTGGAGCCGGTGATCGTCAACGAAGCGCTGATCGCCGAAGAGGAACGGGCCGCTGAAGCCGCTCGCACTGCCGCAGAAGCACAAGCTGCTGAAGCGGCTCGCATCGCTGCCGAAGCTCGTGCCGCGGAAGAGGCTCGTATCGCCGCCGAAGCTCGCGCTGCAGAAGATGCTCGTATCGCCGCCGAGGCTCGCGCTGCGGAAGAGGTCCGCATCGCTGCCGAAGCCCGTGCTGCGGAAGAAGCTCGCATTGCTGCTGAAGCTCGCGCTGTGGAAGAGGCTCGCATTGCTGCCGAAGCACAAGCTGCAGAAGAGGCTCGTATTGCTGCCGAATCCCGCGCTGCGGAAGAGGCTCGTATCGCCGCCGAAGCCCGCGCTGCGGAAGAAGCTCGCATTGCTGCCGAAGCCCGTGCTGCGGAAGAAGCTCGTATTGCTGCCGAGGCTCGCGCTGCGGAGGAGGCTCGCATTGCCGCTGAAGCTCAGGCTGCGGAAGAAGCCCGTATCGCCAAAGAGGCACAGCGAGCGGAAGATATGCGCCTGGTCGCCGCGATGGAGGCTGAGGCCGCCGCACTGGCTGCTCTGCCGCTGGCCGCCAAGGTAGACGACGACACCCAGGACAAACCGCAGCGGGAGGGCTTCTTTGCTCGCCTCAAGCGCAGTCTGGTGCGCACCAAGGAGAATATCGGTTCCGGTTTCTTCGGCCTGTTCCGTGGCAAGAAGATTGACGATGAGCTGTTCGAAGAGCTGGAGACCCAGCTGCTGACCGCCGATCTCGGCGTGGATACCACCACTCGCATCATCGAGGGGCTGGTGCAGCACGCGGACCGCAAGCAGCTCAAGGATGCCGAAGCGCTCTACGGTTTGCTCAAACAGGATATGGGCGAGATGCTGGCCAAGGTCGAGCAGCCGCTGGTGATCGACACCAGCAAGAAGCCTTATGTGATCCTGATGGTCGGCGTGAATGGCGTTGGCAAGACCACTACCATCGGCAAGCTGGCCAAGCAGTTCCAGGCTGAAGGCAAGAGCGTGATGCTGGCGGCGGGTGACACCTTCCGTGCCGCAGCGGTCGAACAGCTGCAGGTTTGGGGTCAGCGCAACAACATTCCGGTGATTGCCCAGCATACCGGTGCCGACTCCGCTTCCGTCATTTATGACGCCATCGAGGCCGCCCGCTCCCGCGGGGCTGATGTGCTGATCGCCGACACCGCCGGTCGCCTGCAGAACAAGAGCAACCTGATGGAAGAGCTCAAGAAGGTGGTGCGGGTGATGAAGAAGCTGGATGAAGAGGCGCCCCACGAGATCATGCTGACGCTGGATGCAGGCACCGGCCAGAACGCGCTGAGCCAGGCCAAACTGTTCAGCGAGGCGGTTGGCCTGACCGGCATCACCCTCACCAAGCTGGATGGCACGGCCAAGGGCGGCGTCATCTTCGCGGTGGCCGACAAGTTCCAGATCCCGATCCGCTACATCGGGGTGGGCGAGGGGATCGACGATCTGCGTCCCTTCGTTGCCAACGACTTCATCGAGGCGCTCTTCAGCCGCGATGAATAAGTCCGGCCGCGATGAGTCAGCTCAGCCGTGATGAGTAAGTGTTCCATACCCCGACTCCGGTCGGGGTTTGTCAATTTCAGGGAACCGTTATGATTCGTTTTGACAAGGTCAGCAAGGTATACAGCGGCGGCCATCAGGCGCTGCAAAAGGTCAGCTTTCACCTGCGCAAGGGGGAGATGGCTTTTCTGACCGGGCACTCGGGGGCGGGCAAGAGTACCCTCCTCAAACTGATCAGCGTGATGGAGCGCCCGACCGATGGTCGTGTATTCTTCCATGGCGACGATGTCAGCCAGATCCAGCGCAGCCAGATCCCCTATGTTCGCCGCCAGATCGGGATGATCTTTCAGGATCACCGCCTGCTGATGGACCGCACCGTGTTCGACAACGTGGCGCTGCCGCTGGTGATCGATGGTTACAGCCATGCGGACATCAACAAGCGGGTGGCGGCGGCGCTGGACAAGGTGGGGTTGCTCGGCAAGGAGCGCTACCAGCCGCGCATGCTCTCCGGTGGTGAGCAGCAGCGGGTCGGTATCGCCCGCGCTATCGTCAACAAGCCGCCGTTGCTGCTGGCGGATGAACCGACCGGCAACCTAGATCCCCAGCTCTCCATGGATATCATGCGGCTATTTCAGGAGTTCAACAATTTTGGGGTCTCGGTACTGATTGCCACCCACGATCTGGGGCTGATCGCTCGCATGCGCTATCGCACCCTGACCCTCAAGGCGGGTCGCATGTATTCGGCCGGGGAGGAGCTCTGATGGCTATCGTTCGTCATAAACAACCGCCGCTGCGCCGTCTGATGATGTACGGGGTTGATCATGTGCGGCAGGCGTTTGCCAGTCTCGGGGAGCTGTGGCGCAATCCGCTCGCCTCCCTGATGACGCTGGCGGTGCTTGGCGTCAGTCTGGCGCTGCCATCCTGCTTCCACGTGCTGCTGAAAAACGCCGAGGTCGTGGAGGGGAGCTGGCAGAGCAGTTCCCAGATCTCCCTTTACCTGCGCAAGGCTCTGCCGGAGCAGAGCATTCTCGATCTGCAGCACAGGATCCTGCTCTATCCCGAGGTGGATTCGGTCACTTACCTGAGCCGTGACGATGCGTTGCGGGAGTTTCGCGAGATCTCCGGCTTCGGCGATGCCCTCGATTATCTGGACAGCAACCCGCTACCGCCGGTGCTGAGCGTGATCCCGGATCCGCGTTGGCAGAACCCGGAAGGGGCCGCCGAGCTGCTCAGCAAGCTCAACAACGAGATTGGGGTCGAGCAGGGCAAGCTGGATCTGCAGTGGCTGACCCGGTTGCAGGGGATCATGAACCTGCTGCGCCACACCATTACCGGTATCGCGGTGCTGCTGCTCTCCGCCGTGTTGCTGATCGTCGGCAATACCCTGCGTCTCAACATCCTCAACCAGCGTTCCGAGATTGAAGTGCTCAAGCTGGTGGGGGCGACCGACTCCTTCATTCATCGCCCTTTCCTCTATACCGGTATCTGGTTCGGGGTGATCGGCGGCATGCTGGCCTGGTGGCTGACCGAAGTGATGGTGATCTGGAGCGAAGGGGTGGTGAAGGAGCTGGCGGGCTTGTATAACAGTAACTTCCGGCTGGTTGGCATGGGGGCGGTAGACGGGATCAATCTGATCTTGCTGGGCGCCCTGCTGGGGCTGATTGCCTCCTGGTTCTCGGTCCATCGCCACATTCGCGACATCGAACCATCCTGATTACTTTATCATCAAAGTAAATCGCTGGATTTTGAGAGGCGGATCAAGTAAAAGAGGGGCCGTTTCTGGCTTGGCCCCCATAGTCAGAGTATTCTGAATAACAATGATCTTCCGGATCTTCGCTAGATCCAGTGAACCTTCTGATTTATAAGCAGTCTATTAAAGCTGAAGCATTTATACGGGTGTGGCCCCTCTGCCTTGCTCGTCAGACTTGGCAAGCATGTGAAGGTTGCGAGCTCCGCAACAATGGACTTAGCATGCTACTTTTCGGGGGTCCTTCATTGTGACCCCCTTTTTTTGACTGTTCATTCATGATTCATCCTGCAGGCTTAAGATAAGCCGGTCTAAAACTGGGCATGTTCTTTGATACACGCCGCAGAATGGCATCCGGTCAGTAGACAGACCCTCTCAGGGTGTTAGACTGATTCGATTGAAAAGTAAGAGGTAACAGATGGGAACTTCATTGCAGCGCACTATGGCTCTGATTCCGCAAGGTAGTCTGGAAGGCTATATCCAGGCAGTAAACTCTATTCCTGTGCTGAGCGCAGAGGAAGAGCGTGAACTGGCTGAGCGTTTGCAGCAGGATGGCGATCTCGAGGCTGCTCGTCAGCTGGTTATGTCGCACCTGCGCTTTGTCGTTCATGTCGCCAAGAGTTATGCCGGTTACGGCTTGCCCCAGGCCGATCTGGTACAGGAAGGCAATATCGGCCTGATGAAGGCGGTCAAGCGCTTCGACCCGACGGTCGGCGTGCGTCTGGTCTCCTTTGCCGTGCACTGGATCAAGGCCGAAATCCACGAATATGTCCTGCGCAACTGGCGCATGGTCAAGGTGGCGACCACCAAGGCCCAGCGCAAGCTCTTCTTCAACTTACGCAAATCCAAAAAACGTCTGGGCTGGCTGAACCACGAAGAGGTTCAGTCCGTGGCGGCCGATCTCGGCGTTTCTGCCGCTGACGTGACCGAGATGGAAGCGCGAATGGCCAACTACGATCAGGCGTTCGATCTGGTTGGTGATGATGAGGAAGAGGGCGGTTTTGCTCCGGTTCACTATCTGGAGGACAAATCCTCCGATCTGGCAGCGACCATCGAGAATGACAACTGGGACGATCACGCGACCCGTCGCCTGAGCTCGGCCCTCGCCACCCTGGATGAGCGCAGCCAACACATCATCCGCGCTCGCTGGCTCGATGATGACAGCAAGACCACTCTGCAGGAGCTGGCCGATACCTACGGCGTCTCTGCCGAGCGTGTGCGTCAGCTTGAGAAAAACGCACTCAAGAAGCTGAAAGATGCCATGGAAGCCTGATGCTTCCTCTCATAAAAACAGGGCCTGATGGCCCTGTTTTTGTTTCGCAAGGATCTGGTCGGCCTTGCTTTGGTTACCCTTGAGTGTGTTATGTTGCCGCCACTGCCACATTAGGGAGAGCAGAAGTGAAACTGTTGAACGACCTGTTTACCAACAACCGTGAGTGGGCCGAACGGATCAAAGCCGAAGATCCCGCTTTCTTTGCCACTCTTTCTGCCCAGCAGGCCCCCGAATACCTCTGGATCGGTTGTTCCGACAGCCGGGTCCCCGCCAACCAACTGATGGGGTTGCTGCCGGGGGACGTCTTCGTCCACCGCAACGTCGCCAATCTGGTGGTACATACCGATTTCAACTGCCTCTCCGTGCTGCAATACGCGGTAGAAGTGCTCAAGGTGAAGCACATCATCGTCTGCGGTCACTATGGCTGCGGCGGCGTCAAGGCCGCGATGCAGAATCAGGAGCTGGGTCTCATCGACAACTGGCTGCGCAACATCAAGGATGTCTACTTCAAATATGGTGAAGAGCTCGAGGCCATCGAGGATGAGCACGAGCGCTTCGACTACCTGTGCGAGCTGAACGTGGCCGAGCAGGTCGCCAACGTCTGCCACACCACCATCATCCAGAACGCCTGGCGCAAGGGGCAGGAACTGGCGGTGCATGGCTGGATCTACGGGATTAAAGACGGTCTGCTGCATGATCTCGATCTTTGCATCAGCGGCCCGGATCAGATCCCCGATGTCTATCGTGCCTGGCCGGACATGCGTCCGCCCCACCGTCGGCGCTAGGGTGCTTCATGGTGGCGCCAGCTCTCTATCTGCAGATCAAGCAGCACATTCTGGACGGGATCCGCGAACGCCACTATCAGGCGGGGGACAGGATCCCGACCGAAGCGGCCCTGTGCGAGCAGTTCACCGTGAGCCGGATGACGGTCAACCGGGCGCTGCGGGAACTGGTGGCGGAAGGGTGGTTGGTGCGTACCGCCGGTTCCGGCAGCTTCGTGGCGGACCGGCGCACCGAGTCGCCGCTGCTGGCTATTCGCAATATTGCCGACGAGATCGCCGAGCGTGGCGGCGAGTACAGCGCCCGGGTGATCCGGCTGCAGCGACTGGCCGCCGACGAGAAGGTGGCGGTACAACTGGGGCTGCGGGTTGGCGCCCCCATCTTTCACAGCCTGATCGTCCATCAGGCCGATGGGGAGCCGTTGCAATTGGAGGAGCGCTTCGTCGATGCCGGGCGCTTGCCTGGCTATGGCGAGCAGGATTTTACCCAACAGACCCCCAACCGCTATCTGATGGATGTCTGCCCCCTCTCCGAGATGGAGCACGTGGTGGAAGCCGTGTTGCCCAGCGCCGGTGAGGCGGGATTGTTGCAAATCCGCGTAGATTCTCCCTGCCTGTTGTTGCACCGGCGTACCTGGTCGGAGGGGCATCTGGTCTCCTACGCCCGTTTGCTCTCCCCCGGTTCCCGCTACAAGCTCAGCTCCAAGACTCAGCTGGAGTAAATGTCTATACAACTCGATTTTGCAAAGCCCACCTCCTGGTGGGCTTTTTTGTGCTTAAACTCTAAGTTTGATGCTGTTATCAGGATGTGAACTTCGCTCTTTCTTTCGTCATAGAGATCGACTATAAGAATATGTATATACATTTGAGGTCGCTATGAACAAGGAACTGTTGAACTGCGAACGGGTCTGGCTCAACGTGACGCCCGCCACCCTGAGTGATGAGCTGGCCGACTACGGTCTGCTGCCGCTCCATGCCATCGGCGTGAAGGATGGCAAGATCCACGCGCTGGTGCCGATGGCCGAACTGAAGGGGCCGTATCCTGCTCACTGGCAGGATATGCGGGGCAAGCTGGTCACCCCCGGCCTTATCGATTGTCACACCCATCTGGTCTTCGCCGGCAGCCGTGCCGAGGAGTTCGAGCTGCGTCAGCAGGGAGTGCCCTATGCGGAGATCGCCCGTCGGGGCGGTGGCATCATCAGCACGGTGCGTGCCACCCGTGCCGCCAGCGAAGAGCAGCTCTTTAAGCTGGCGTTGCCGAGGGTGAAATCCCTGATCCGCGAAGGGGTCACCACGGTGGAGATCAAGTCCGGCTATGGCCTGACGCTGGATGACGAACTCAAGATGCTGCGGGTGGCCCGCCGACTGGGAGAGGCGTTGCCGATCCGGGTCAAAACCACTCTGCTGGCGGCCCATGCGGTGCCGCCGGAGTATCGCGATGATCCCGACAGCTGGGTCGAGACCATCTGTCAGGAGATTATCCCGGCCGCCGCCGAGGCGGGTCTGGCCGATGCGGTAGATGTCTTCTGCGAGCACATCGGCTTTTCGCTGGCCCAGACCGAGCAGGTCTATCTGGCGGCGGATCAGTACGGCCTGCCGGTGAAGGGGCATATGGATCAGCTCTCCAATCTCGGTGGCAGCACGCTCGCTGCCAACTTTGGCGCCCTCTCGGTGGATCATCTGGAGTATCTGGATCCGGAAGGGATCCTGGCGCTGGCCCACCGTGGCGTGGTCGCTACCCTGCTGCCCACCGCCTTCTACTTCCTCAAAGAGACCAAGCTGCCGCCGGTTGCCGCCTTGCGCAAGGCGGGGGTGGCGATGGCGGTCTCCTCCGACATCAACCCGGGTACCGCCCCCATCGTCTCGCTGCGGATGGCGATGAACATGGCTTGTACCCTGTTTGGTCTGACGCCGGTGGAGGCCATGGTTGGGGTGACCCGTCACGCCGCCAAAGCGCTCGGCGAGCAGGATCGCCTTGGCCAGCTCAAGGCGGGCATGGCGGCCGATTTTCTGATCTGGCACTGCGCCCATCCTGCCGAGCTGAGCTACATGGTCGGCGTCGATCAGCTGGCAGGCCGCATCTTCAACGGTGAGGAGAGCCTCCATGGATAAGTTCAACCCGGTCGATATGTCGCTCTGGCAGGGACGACAGGATCCGGAAGATGGCGAACTGGCCCTGCGCTGGCATGACAAGGTGCAGCCCTGGACCGCCGGGGCACAGGAGGCAGCTGGTGTAGTGCTGCTCGGTTTTGCCTGCGATGAAGGGGTGCGCCGCAACAAGGGGCGTGTCGGCGCCGCCGGGGCGCCGCTGGCTGTGCGCAAGCTGCTGGCCAATACCGCCTGGCACCTGAATCGACCCGTCTACGATGGCGGGGATGTGAGCTGTACCGATAGGGATCTCGATGCTGCCCACGGCCGTCTGGCCGAGCGGGTCGCCGCTGCGCTCGAACTGGGCCATTTCCCGCTGGTGCTGGGGGGCGGCCACGAGGTGGCCTTCGGCAGCTGGAGCGGCCTGAACCGTCATCTTGGTGGTGAGGGGCGGGTCGGGATCATCAATTTCGACGCCCACTTTGACCTGCGCATGAAGCTGGAGCAGGCCAGCTCCGGCACCCCCTTCTTTCAGATCGCCGAACAGTGCATCGCTCAGGGCACGCCGTTTCACTACGCCTGCCTCGGGGTAGCCGAGACCGCCAATACCCAAGCCCTGTTTGCCCGTGCCAAGGGGCTGGGAGTGTGGCATGTGCTGGATGAGGCGATGACTCAGACCGGGCTGCCAGCCTTGCTAAGCGGGCTGGACGCCTTTATCGCCCATTGTGATCACCTCTATCTGACCATCGATCTCGACGTGCTGCCGGCGGCCGTGATGCCGGGAGTGAGCGCCCCCGCCGCCCGTGGCGTGGAGCTGGCGGTGATCGAACCGCTGATCGCTCATATCCGGGCCAGCGGCAAGCTCAGGCTCGCTGATCTGGCCGAGTACAACCCGACGCTGGATCAGGACAACCGCAGTGCCCGCGTGGCCGCGCGGCTGGTTCATCTGTTGACCCGTTAACCCTTTGGCCGCCCGTCGCCGAAGGCACCCTATTGATACAACAAGGAGTGTGTATGTCTGTGCAACAGCAGGATCCCCGTCATGATCCGAACCGAGTGATCCGTGCCCCGCGTGGCACTGAACTGACCGCCAAGAGCTGGCTCACCGAGGCGCCGCTGCGGATGCTGATGAACAATCTGGATCCCGAGGTGGCCGAGCATCCCCAGTCGCTGGTGGTCTATGGCGGGATTGGCCGCGCCGCCCGCAACTGGGCCTGCTTTGATAAGATCGTCGAGGTGCTGACCCGGCTCGAGGAGGATCAGACCCTGCTGGTGCAATCCGGCAAGCCGGTCGGGGTGTTCCAGACCCACAAGGATGCGCCGCGGGTGCTGATCGCCAACTCCAATCTGGTGCCTCACTGGGCCAACTGGGAGCACTTCAACGAGCTCGATAAGAAGGGCTTGATGATGTACGGCCAGATGACTGCGGGTTCGTGGATCTATATCGGCACCCAGGGGATCGTGCAGGGCACCTACGAGACCTTCTTCGCGGTGGCTAACCAGCACTTCAACGGTGAGCCCAAGGGGCGCTGGATCCTGACCGGTGGTCTCGGCGGCATGGGCGG